>DASQID010000473.1:0-9028 GCA_035631775.1 Acidobacteriota bacterium | reverse complement strand
CTGCGGCCCGCAGGCCCGCTGGCTTTGTTGCTCGCTCCTCACATACCACCCCGGGTATAGCTCGTCGCTCGCGCCTCGCCAGCGGGCCTGGGGGCCAGCAGCAAAATGTGAAGTTATTCTTGCGCCAGCCCTTAGCGGTGGCATTTTAAAAAAGCCGCCGCCAAGACCCATTTGCGAGCCCTATGCCAGGGTCGCAAGCACCGTCACGATTGACATGGGAGGAAGTTCCACCCTGATCCGCGAGGCTTCCACCTCCACGGCATGATCTTTCGGGACAATGCGGTCCGGATATTCAAACGTGTTGCACGCGTTGAAATCCGTGTCGTTAAGGATCCGCGCCTTCCCGGAGAGCGCGGCTGCTCCTGTCAGGGAGCAGCTCACCTTGGTTCCCGTGTCGTGCTTCGGGTTGACAAGTGACAGAACGAGTTCCTTCTCTTTCACTGAAGCGGAGGCTGACAGCCCAAGCGGGGTCGTATCATCGTTCTCCACGTGCACTGCGATCTTCGCACGATGCGCCTTGAGCAGCTCGAACGCATAATACGCGGGTGTGCGGATGCATTGATCCTCGTACGTCAACAGCATCGAGTGGAGAACGTTGACGATTTGGGCGATATTGCACATGATCAGCTTGTCCGCCTGCCGATGGAAGACATTCAAGCCCAGCGCGGCCGCGACGGCACTGCGCACGGTGATCTGCTGCCAGAGGCGGCCATAGCGTTTCTCCTCCTCCGGAACCATCCGGTCCCACACTCCCCACTCATCCACCAGAAGCCCCATTCTGCGTTCCGGATCATAGCCGTCCATCAGTGCGCGCTGTTGCTTTATCGCCTGCTCCACCTTGGCGAAGGACGACAGCTGTTCCTGCATGGCCTCGATTGTGAAGCTTGTCGACACGTTCTTCCCGCCGGAATAGAAATGCATCGCGAATCCGCTCGGATAGCGGCGTCCCTTCATCGCGTCCAGGAAGCGACGGCTCCAATCTGTGTCGTTTCCATTGGGCCCGCAGGCGATCGGGAAGGGCCTGGTATTGCCGAATCCACGGACGTAGCCGGCGAACCTTCTGTACTGCGCGGCGTATTCCTCGGGCGTCATGTTGCCCCCGCAGCCCCAGTTTTCGTTTCCGATACCCCAATAACTAATCCGGAACGGCTCGCGGGAACCGTTCCTGACGCGCTCGTCGGAGAGGGCGCTGCCCGAAGGAAAGTTGCAATATTCCACCCAGTCGCGCAGTTCCTCCGGCGTGCCGCTCCCGACATTGCCGGCAAAGTAAGGCTCGGCGCCGATAAGCCGGCATAGGCCGACGAATTCGTGAGTGCCGAAACTGTTGTCCTCCGTGTAGTTCCCCCAGTGAATGTTGACTGTCCTGGGACGCTTCTCGCGAGGGCCTATGCCGTCACGCCAGTGATAGTCGTCGGCGAAACAGCCGCCGGGCCAGCGCAGCACGGGAATCCCTAACTCCCGGAGGTACTCCACGGCCTGCTTCCTGTAACCATCGATATTAGGGATTCTGGAATCCTTGCCGACCCAAAGGCCGCCATAAGTGCAGGAACCCAGGTGTTCAGCGAAATGGCCGTGAAGTTCCGGACGAATCGTGCCGATTCCCACGTCCGCATTGATCCGGATGCGCTGTTCCTGAGTCTGCTGAGAAAAAGACCGGTGTGAGGCCACTAGGGAAAATGCCGCTGTCCCCACCCTGTAGGCAAAATCACGGCGTGAAAGGATTCTGCTCATATCACCTCCTTAGAGTCCGCCCGTCTTTGCGGTGGCTCTTTAAAAAGCCACCGGTAAGACACGAAGAAACGACAAAGTTGCTTTCGTTGCGGTTATGCTGCACCGTTCTATTTCTTAGGTGCCCAGTATAATGGGAATCCAGCTGAAGCAACAGCTTGCCTAATTCACGTCGATCGGTGAGAATCCGCCGCAAAGACGACAATTCTTGGGGGAATCCAACTCTCGTTTCGGATGTGAGCCGATGCCCGGAGAGAGAATCACTCAGATCGTCGCGACAATCGGACCCGCAAGCCGGGATCACGCTCCGGCACTGTGGGATGCCGGCGCGACGACGTTCCGCTTGAATGCCTCGCACATGCGATTGGAAAACATCGCCCATCAGGCGGCAGAGATCCGTCGAAGTCTGCCTGATTGCCCGATAGTCATCGACTTGCAGGGGGCGAAGATGCGACTGGGTGATTTCCAGCAGCGGCCCGTCCGGGCGGGAGATCATGTCCGATTCAGTGTTTCCGATGAAGGGGAGGCCATCCCGCTTCCGCACAGGGAGATCTTCGCGTCAGTCGCCCCCGGCGAGACCCTCAGTTGCGACGACGGCCGCCTGCGGTTTCGTGTAACAAGATCTTCAACCGCGATACTCGAGGCTTCCGCACTGATTGACGGCACTCTGCGGCCGAGGAAAGGGGTGAACGTTGTCGAGCACCCCATCCTGCTTGCAGATCTCTCCGACTTCGATCAGGCCTGTGTGCGTGAGACAGCCGGTTTCGGAAGCGTCGGCTTCGCCTTTTCCTTCATGAACGACGGCAGAGAAGCGGCATGGCTCCGACGCAGAGCTCCGGCCTGTACCGTGATTGGGAAAGTCGAACGCCGCGAGGCAACCGAGAACATACATGCTATTGGGTCCCATGTCGACATTATCTGGATTTGCCGCGGCGATCTGGGTGCCCAGCTGGGCGAGGCGGCAATGGCCCAATGGATCTCCAGGTACGAACCCCGAACCGAGCGATGCGCCGTCTTGATGGCCGGCCAGGTACTCGAGCATCTCACCGCGCATTCCGTGCCGACGCGTTCGGAGGTATGCCATCTTTTCGATTTGGTGGAACGTGGATACGCGGGATTCGTTCTGTCCGACGAAACAGCCATCGGCGAGGATCCGATCGGCGCGGTCCGAACCCTGCGTGCCCTCCTTGCGGGATTTAGAGACTCTGCCATGAATTACCCGGGGCAGCATAGCCGCAACCAATCGTGATCTTCGAGACCCCAGGCGTATCCTGTCTTGGCGGTTTGCTTTTGAAAGACAACCGCAAAGACTCTAAGGGCTCGCCCCAAGTACGCAAAGCAGCGCAAAGAATTCATTGCGGGTGAAATACTGAATCGCACAGGGCAGCTTAGCCGCGCCCAAAGGAGTTGGGCGTTCCTTCACGTCTTCGCGCCTTGGCGGTGGCTTTTTTAAAAGCCACCGCTAAGGGCTGGCGCAAGAATAAATTCACATTTTGGCGCGAGCACCATCGCGCCTGCGGCGCTCCTGGGGCGGGCAGATGCGAGGCGCCGAGACGCCGGCGATATCGGTGTATATCGTCGAGGAGCGGCAGCGAAGCAGATGCCCGCCCGCCGCCGCGCCCCCAGGCTGCGGCCCGCAGGGGCCAGCAGCAAAATGTGAAGTTATTCATGCGCCAGCCCTAAGCCGCAAAGGCGCCGAGACAGTGTTGTATCCTTTTCGAAGTGGCAAGGATTTGAAGGTTAGTAGTGTGGAGGATACATCATGAAGAGGTTCTTGATCTTGGCTCTCCTCACGCCGGCGGCACAGGCATGGGCGGCCGGCTATCCCGTTCCCTCACAGGGCGATTTCACAATCAGAAATTTCCGCTTCGAGACCGGTGAGGAGTTGACCGAACTCAAGATCCATTACCGGACAATAGGCAGCCCATCCCGGGACAGCAACGGCGTAGTCCGCAATGCGGTTCTCATCCTTCACGGCACGGGCGGCGCCGGAACGCAGTTCTTGACCGAGCAGTTTGCGGATGTGCTTTTCGGCGCGGGCCAGCTGCTGGACGCCTCAAAGTACTTCATCATTCTGCCCGACAATATCGGCCACGGCGAATCGAGCAAGCCCAGCAACGGACTGCACGCGCGTTTTCCTCATTACTGCTATCACGACATGGTAAGGGCCCAGTACCGGCTCCTCAGAGAGAAACTGAAGATAGATCACCTGCGTCTGGTTACAGGCACCTCAATGGGCGGCATGCACACATGGGTGTGGGGCGAGACTTATTCCGATTTCATGGATGCCTTGATGCCTCTGGCAAGCCTCCCGGTGGAGATCGCCGGACGCAACCGCATGATGCGGCGCATGGTGCTCGATTCCATAAGGAACGATCCCGAGTGGAGCGGTGGAGAGTACAAGTCGCAGCCACGCGGGCTCACTTGCGCCATCTACACGCTTTTGTTCATGACCAGTAGTCCGCTGCAGTGGCAAAGGCAGTATCCGACGCGGGCCGCGGCAGATCAATTCTTCGATGAAACGGTGCGGGCGCGGCTGGAGCGGACCGACGCCAACGACATGTTGTACCAGTTCGATGCCTCGCGCGATTACAACCCGGCCCCGGAGCTGGAAAATATCCGCGCACCGCTTGCCGCCATAAACTCAGCCGATGACCAGGTCAACCCTCCTGAACTGGGGGTGATGGAGCAAGCGATCAAGCGCGTAAGGCGCGGAAAGTACGTCCTCATACCCATAAGCGACAGAACGCGCGGCCATGGAACTCACTCGCTTCCATCGATCTGGAAGGACTATCTTTCAGAGCTGTTGATCGAATCGCAACGCTGATGTGACGAGAGGGCCGGCGCGCCCCGGCGTCCACCCGCTATTTCCTGGCAAGATCGAAGAGGCAATCCCACGTTGAGGGAAATGGATATCGTAGCAGTGAGCGCGCTATCAGGTGCCGGATCTCCGAACGGCTGATTTTGATACGCTGCCGGTCGTCGAGCACGTTTCCGGAACGAAGCTGCGCGATGGTCTTCACACCAATCAGAATGGGCCATGCGCAGGCGAGTCGGACGCGGATCTGGCCGTAAGGCAGCGCCGCGGTATAGGCCCACCCCTCCGCCAGATAATCTTCGGCCATCCGCAGGTATCTTTCGTAAACCGTCTGAAATCGCGTCATGTTAGCGGGATTGAGCAAATCGGAAGGCTCCAGGCCGCATTCGGCCAGCCGGGCTTTGGGCAGGTAGCACCGTCCATGGCGCAAGTCCCCGGGGAGATCGCGGAGGATATTGACGAGCTGCAACCCCTTCCCGAATCGCACACTGCTGGTTAGGAGAAACGTGTCATCCAGTGTGGCCTTCGGGAACAGGTGAGCGCGGCACATTTTGGTCCAGAACTCTCCAACGCAACCTGCCACACAATAGGTGTACTCGTCCAGGTCTGCATCGCAGGAAAGTGCGGTGATTCCTTCGACCGTTGCACTACCGAAGTGAATAAGATCCGTCTCCTGGCCCCGGATGATGATCTGGAGCACGTCGCAGATACGCTGACGGTCTTCGGCCGAAAGCTCATGCAGCAAATCGAAGGCTCTTCCCAGGGATTCGAGCAGAACCCTCTCCGCTGCCGATCCTCGAACGGCAGGTGACGGATGGGCGGCAGCAAGGTCACCCAAATCCGGAATGCGCACCGGACGGCCTTCGGCAGCGTCTGCTATTGCCAGACGCATTTCGCGAAGGGAGTAGACACGCCGCTCCATCGATACCAGACCGGTATCGGCGATCGTGTCGGTGGCTCGCGCAAGGATATAGGCCAGACTGATCTGGTGGCGAACTGCACCCGGCAGAAAGCGCAGAGTCAGATAGAATGAGCGTGAGACTTCCTTGAGAAGTCCGTCCAAAGCCTCATGGCGCGCCATTCGTACATTGAAGCATAAAACCGGCGGTTCTGGATTGACGATTTCACCTTTTTCGTCAGTGGCCAGCCTGACAGCTACTGGTCTACCATAGGCCCGGCACGAGGCGATGGCGCGTATCGCGTGCGTACTCCTCATAGCCCGACAGCTCGGATCGCAGGGTCTTGTCCTCCAGGGCAGTCCGCAGGATGAAGAGGAAAATGTAGACGCCCAAGGGTGCAACGGACCAGGCTGAGCCGGCGATCAAGGGAAATCCTATCCCCATCAAGATCATTCCGAGATACATCGGGTGGCGGATGAGCGCATACGGGCCAACACTGATGACCCGCTGATCGCGGTCCACCTGAATGCGCACGGTTTTCTCCACGTAGGGGTTGCTGGACATCGCCCATCCCAAGGTCGCCATGCCCAGCGCGTGAAGCAGGATGCCGGGATACACCGCAAGATCCGGCAGGAACGACCACTTGTAGCGCACCGCGTCGAGTCCGGAGACTACAAGCATCAGAATGGTATCGACGGCAATCAGCCTGGTCAGAACCTTGTCAAACGGCTTCGTATCCTCGTGGTGCCTGTGTCGTTCAGCGATCAGGTCGGGATTGAAGTGATGTACGACGCAGGCATTTACCAGAAAACAGACGAGCGCAACCGCCAAATAGACCCATGCCCGCATCCAGAGGAGAGTGCCCGCCGAGACCAACATAACCGCGCACATTAGAAAGTACTGCAGCGAGATCTTCAGGAAGATCCGCAACAACTTGGGACCCTCTGTATGGCGTTGTGCTGCTTTGTCCTGACCGGAAATCCCGTCGCCTCTATTCACTTCCACGCGTGCCATGGCGGTCCTCCTTCTCGGCATGATCTTCCAGCCGGATGGACTTCGATGCTTCCTCGAATACACGTTCGCCCACAGGCTTGATGGAACCCCGGGGTGCTCCCAGGATCCTTTCGACGAAATTGAGGTAGAGGCTTGCGCGCCTCTGCAATACCACCAGGAGATGGGGGATTTGCCCTACCTGGAGGAGCGTCCGGGTCTGAGCCTCGGCAACCGAGTGCATAAGGTCGAGAAGCAGTGCCGCAGTTTCCTCAGGATCGGCGACGTCGAAGAGACCTTCGCGGCCACCCTGTCGAACGATTTCAGTCAAGACCGGCAGCAAGTGCGCAGCAGCGCGCTGGTACATCTTGTGCCGTATGATGATGTTCTCGTCCCGCATGAGCATCTCTGCGACCGCGAGGAGTGCGTCGATGTTGGCCAAGCGCCATCTCCGTGACGCTTCGAGGAAAGAGTTGAGGCTATCGATTGCCGTATGTTGGTCGCCGCTCTCTAAGACCCGCTTGATATCCACAAGGCTGCGGTCAAGCATCTGATCAACGACGGCGTCCAGGATTTCTTCCTTGCTGGAGAAGTAGTGATAAAAGGCCCCTTTGGAGACGCCGACCCGCTTGAGGATCTTCTCGATGGTAGTGGCGTCATATCCAAGGGATGCAAACAGTTGCCAGGCTGCATCGATGAATTCGGATTTTAGGTTCGGACGTTTTGGTCTCGCTGCCATGGCGCCTGTCTCCTATTACATACCGACCGTCGGTATAAAAAGTAACATGTACATTTGACCGTGTCAATTAAATAATTAGTTCATAGAGATTGATCATCGCCTGACCTTACATGCGATTCGTGGAGTTTCGCGACAGAAACTAGACTAAGCGATAGGAGCACGCTTCCACTGGTACCCGTCTTGCTTGGCGGATAGGCATGATGGACATTCGTATTCGATGGAAGTACCTGGCCCTGTTGCCCCTCTTACTTTTCCCGTCCCTTGCAATCCCCAGCGGCAGCAGCGCCTATCAGACCGGATCAGGAGAATCATTCTGTGGAACCAGCCGCCAGCGGCAGCTGAACGCCATTGCCAAAGATCGCTATCTTGAAAGCAGGACGCGGCTTCTTGAGCGCTTGGGCAGGCGTCCGCTGTCCCAGGTGGAAAAACCGAGTGCAGCGTCGGACACAGGCGACGTTGCGGTGATCGAGGATGACGGCACCGTCATATCCGACGTAAACCAATTCGACCTCGGAAGCCGCTCATTTCGCTTTGAACCTGCCGGCGCCGGCTCCTATCGAGCGGTTGCCAGCGACAGCAGCTACGACTCTACCACGGGAACTACCCTTGCCCTCAAAGACGATGACACCGCCGAGGTCCAACTGGGTTTTCCGTTAACCTTCTATGGGAAAACCTACACCAGAGTTGAACTCAACTCCGACGGCAACCTGACATTCGTACAGGGAGATGCCGCGTCGACCGATCGTGACCTTGCGCGCTTTGTCAGCGGTCCGCCCCGGATCGCGCCGTTTTTCGCGGACCTGAATCCGCAAGCTGGAGGCAAGATAAGCTATCGGTCGATGGCGGATGGAATGATGTTTACATGGGACGCCGTGCCCGATTTCGACTCGACTCTCAACAGGAACAGCTTTAACGTCAGGCTCTTCACCAACGGCAACATCGAGTTCTCTTACGGGACAATCGTAAGCCCTGCCGCCGTCGTGGGCATAGCACCGGGCGGGAGCATCGGGGCAATCAATGCTGTCGATTTCACCGCCGGTCTGCCAACGTCAAGCCTCAGCGGCGCCCTCGTCGAGGTTTTCTCGAACAGCACCCTCTTCTCCGAAGCAGCGTTGTCACGGCTGTTCTTCAAAACACATCCCGACGACTTCGATCAGCTGGTAGCCTTCTTCGCCTTCTCCTTGACTCCGGTACAGGGCGCCTTCGCCTACGAGATGAATATCAAGAACGAGATCGAAGGACTCGGGTTGGAGCTGAATGACGACACTCAGACCTACGGGAGCAACGGAAGACTGAGGAGTTTTGTCATGATGGGAAGCCTGGATGGGCCAACCCGTTTTCCAACGGACCCTACAGCGAATTTTTTTCGGACATACAACACGTTGCAGGTAGTCGCACACGAGGTGGCCCATCGCTGGCTGGCACATCCACGGTTCGGGGCGAATCAAACTCTGGATCTCATCCACACGTCGGACAAGGCCCATTGGAGCTTTTTCTTGAACGCAGATGCTTCGGTCATGGAGGGCAACAAGCTGGAGGACAGGGGCGCGGACAAGGGCGACCTGCGCTTCATGACAACTGAGGCCACGAACAAGTACAGTGCACTGGATAAGTATCTAATGGGGTACGCCCGTAAAGAGGATGTGCCGCCAATGTTTTTTGTGCAAAATCCGACGGGAATATTCCAAACCTCCGACAGCCTGCCCAGCCTGGGCGTTATCTTCGGCGGAACGCGCAAGGATTTCACCGTCGACGATGTCGTCACCGCGAACGGGTCCAGAGTGCCTTCTGTCCTTCAGTCGCCCAAGGTCTATCGCCAGGCCTTCATCCTCCTGACAAGACATGGGCAGCAGG
>DASQID010000472.1:0-2127 GCA_035631775.1 Acidobacteriota bacterium | reverse complement strand
ACTCCCAGCCCGGACCCACGACTCAAGATCGTTGGATGCTTGGGTTGGTAAAGAGAGACTTCACCTCCACCCGGAAGCTGCATCCTAGTGATGCAACCCCATGGCACTTCCTGAGCCTTAGAGCATCTAACGTGTCTCTTTGCGAGTGATCTCATCACGGCTTTCAGATCGTCGCACATAAGATAAAGTTCGTGGGCGCCGTTCTCGTCGGATGGGTGAAACGCAGCTTCTGCCGGCGGCAGGGCAAAGATCAGCCAGCCGTGACCAGCATCCACGGATCTGAATCCGAGGACATCTCGGAAGAATACGCGGTCCGCCTCAGCGTCTTTGCTGTAGATAATTATATGAGCGCCAGAAATCATGTTATCCTCCTGAAAATGCCGGAACTCCGGCAAGCTGCACGTTCCCCGGATGCCACGACGAAACTCGGCCAGACATCCGGAGAGTACCGACTGATCCTGGCATCACCAGTCGACTTGCTGCCGGTCGCGGAAGAGGCCGCCGCTTGGGCCATCATCGGGCAGGGTCGCGAGCCAGACAATCGTGTCCGCACCCTCTTCAACGCTGCGAGGGGCCTCCGGCCCGCCCATCCGGGTTCGGACCCATCCTGGACAGGCCGCGTTAACCTTCACATTGCCGCGAACCTCAGAGGCGAGTTTCAACGTCATGGCATTCAGCGCAGCTTTGGATAGGCTGTAGGGCGCCGGTCCCTCCAACCCCTCCGCGAAGGACCCATAACCGGAGGAAATGTTAACCACCCTCCCGTAATTCCTTTGGAGCATGCCTGGCAGGAAGGCTTGGGCCGTCCGCAGCGAGCCCAGAAAGTTGATCTCCATCGCCTCTCGGATGGTTTCTTCAGATACCGATAGGAGATCTCCAGGAGGATAAACTCCAGCATTGTTCACCAGCACGTCGACCCGTATTCCCTTCACTCCCAGGCGGCGGCCGCACTCCCGCACCGACTCGCGCGAGGATACATCCATCAGCTCGGGATGGACCGTAAGGCTCTCTCGAGCGAGCAACGATGCTGCGTCGCCCAAGGCGCGGGGATCGCGCCCCGTCATGATGATTTCGTTGCCCAGGCGCCCCAACTGGCGGCAGACTTCCAGGCCTATCCCTCGGTTGGCACCGGTTACCAGTGCGACTCGTCCGTTACCTCGCTTTCCTGGCACTCTCCACCACCTCCAGCAAAGATGCTGAGCTGCGGCTAACCGAAGCCCTTGGGCGCGATGTTCATTCTGACATTGTGCCGGGCTTGGAGGAGAGCTGTTCTCCACCCGTCATTTTTGATCTGAGCGGCGGTAAAACTTCTCTGAAAGATCGTAGAGCGAGGACTCGTGCGAGGCTTCCTGGCGAAGGTGGTCCAGGGCCGCCTGCTTATCCTTCTCACTCCAGGTCTGGCCGAGCTTGAACTTCCCTTCCAATGACTCCAGCTCCATTTCGAAACCGACGATCCCTTCCATGAGGGAGGACACATAGCTCTCCGGGAGCTTCGAAAAATCGTAGCCGGAGCCCCGGTAATTCTCGAATGAATCGATCAGGCGGCCGAGCATTTGGTGCAGCGCCTGCTTATCGTCGATTACCCTGGGCCGGCCCGAAGCATGGACGACCGCAAAATTCCAGGTAGGAACGGTGTCCTTTTTCTCAAACCAAGTCGGGGAGATGTAACCGTGAGGTCCTCGAAAAACCGCAACAGCGGTGTGACGCCCATCGAAATCCCGGCTCTGCGGATTCTGTTTTGAAATGTGTCCGAAAATCCGGCCATAGGTTCCAGCCTCGCGTTCCAGAACCACAGGTATGTGCGTGATCTTGAGAGCCGGCGCGGCCGTGACTAGTTCGACGAAGCGATGATCATCCATAAAATCGTGCAGCAGCTTTCGGTCTTCCACAAGCTGTGCCTTCGGGATATACAAGGACGGGTCTATTCCCGGCCGCTCCTGTTCTCGTGCCACCAGGACGCAGCCGCCGGTTGCGATACCCGCCAACATTTCTCTTCGGTTGAGTTTCATATGGGTTGCCTTAGGGCTCGCTCAAAAATAAATTCACATTCTGGCGCGAGCACCGTCGCGCCTGCGTCGCTCCTGGGGCGGGCAGACGCGACGTGCCGCGACGCAGGCGATATCAGTG
>DASQID010000471.1:0-4062 GCA_035631775.1 Acidobacteriota bacterium | reverse complement strand
GAGCCGCGGATAAAGTGCTGTGGAGGCCGAGTAAAAGCCGAGACTTCGTCGAACTCCTGCAGGGTCTGCCACCACATCATGGCCGAGGATTTCGGCGCTGCCGGAAGTGGGCGAGAGGATGGTGGAAAGCATTCGCAGTGTAGTCGTTTTGCCGGCTCCGTTGGCGCCGAGCAGGCCGAAGATTTCGCTCGCGCGGCATTCGAAGTCGATTCCTTGAACGGCGCGAACCTCACCTCGCGCTTCGTCATAGAATGTTTTCGCGAGATTTCGCACCACAACCGGCTCAGTCATCTGAGTATGCCTCCAGAGGGACTCTTCCTGGCGAGCAGGCGTTCCTTCAGGAACCTGTTGAAGCTTCCCCCATAAGTTCCGAGCATGAAGTCTTCATAGCGGATGATGAGGACCGCCAGCCACAGGCAGAGGGCTATGCATATCAACTCTATTGCGATCGTGATTCCTATCAGAGGCCAGCGGTATATTCCGGCCACTGCCTCCCTGAACACCATCGCGACGTTAACGATGGGAATAAGCGCGAGGGTCGGCGTCAACTCCAGACCCGGGGCCTGCAGAAACATCACCGGGAGAAATGTCGCGATGTAAAACGGGCTGACCATTCCCTGGCCCTCTTTGAAGGTGCGGGCAAAGGAGGCGAGGATCATCATCCCTGCGGAGATGAAGAGAGCCAGCAGAACGGTCACCAGCAGGATAAGCGGAAGTGATCGGAGCGGAATCTGGAATGTAAATCCTTCGCTCTGCTTCCCCAGCAGCGGGGCCATGATCGACTTCATGGATAGAACCATGGCCGTAAGATTCAGGATTCCAGCGATCGAGGACATCGATGCGACATACAGATACTTCGCAATCACGATGTTCTTGCGGGGCGTAGCCACGGTCATGAGCGTTTCCCAGGTGGATTTTTCACGTTCCCCTGCAGTGCTGTCGATGGCAGGGTACATACATCCCACGCTCAACATGATGATCAGAAACAGCGGCAGCATGAGACCCAGGATGAACTGGCCCATCTGTTTGCTCGTGGCGACGTTACGGTCCTCAACCCAGTACTGCCGCAATTGAGCGGGGCTCATTCCCAGTTTTTTGGCCTCGGCATCCAGTTGGATATCGCGGTAGCGGCGAATCTTTTCGCTCAATCGATTTCGGGCTATCGAACTGCGGTCCTTCGAATTATCGTAGGTTAGCCGAACCTGAAAATTCCCCGGCAAGGAGGCTGCCGGACCCTGCGCCGGCAGGAACTCGATCAGCAGATCAATCTTGCCTGCCTGGATGTCTGAATCCGGTTGCGAGGATTCTTTTATTTCGATCTGCTTGTCTTGCTCGAGATCAGTCTTGAGAAGTTGGTGCGTTGCTGGCAGACCCTTCAATACGACCCGGGAACTGAACCCCTCTGTCTGTCCTCCGACAAAGGTGATGCCCGTATAAACCAGCCAAAGGAGGACCGGGTAGAGAAAAATCGGGAGAAGAATGCTGTTGACTACGATATTCCGCTCGCGCAGTGCGGATTTCAGCTCGCGTGCGTAAAGCAGACGGATGTCTGACCCGCTGGGCATGCCCGAGAGATTACCACACGGAGCGCAGGCGACCTAGTACGGTACGTCACACTCGCCTCGCCCTGCCTGCTGAATCAAGGCCAGGGCAGTCCGAACGGGACCGGCCAGCGCCGCCGGGGGTACATTGCAGGGCGGTTATTCTGTCGCTGCGGATATCTCGCGGGATTTGTGACACGTCGCGCATTATTCAGTTCGGCGTTGGTGAAGTCCAGTTCGCCGAAGGCGAATTTGAGCGGCTGTTTCAGCTCCAGGTCGAACTGGGTTCCAGGATTGAGCACCAGGTCACGTCCACGCGAGAAAAGCACGGTCGCGAGCCCGACAGCGGCACCGGCTCCTGCGCCGATGCCGGCTCCCTTGCCGCCTCCCGCGATGGCGCCGATGATTGCTCCTTCTCCTGTGTTACCCACTATGGTTCCGGCATCTTCGCCCTTCGATCCGTTCGCCTCCACAGTCTCTGTCTTGCGGTTGATCTTTTCTTCGCCTGGGCCGTGTATGCCGTGAAAAACGGCAATGAGATCCCGATTTACCCCGTTGGGCAGAAGGATATTGTCGATACGGAGCGCGATTCTGCCTTTGCCCTTGATTCTACCCGGACGCACTACTTCGGTGACCGTTCCTCTGATCGTGGATCCCCTTGGGATCACAAGCCTCTGTTGCACCCAGATGGGATATACCGTGTCTGCGTAGAACAGATCCCCAACCTGGGAACTGTGAGTGTTCAGAAATGCACTCAAGGCGATAGGGATTATTGTCCCCTGGGGCACCACCAACTCAGTGTTTTCGGTTTGTGGTTGTCCCGCCGGTGCTTGGCTTTCCTGCGCCGTCCACCCGGCTGTACTGAAGACAAACAGCAGAAGAACTGCGAGCGCTGTACAAGATCGGTTTTTCATCATCTTCACCCTTTCTCCACTCCAGGCTCTTCCCCAAGGAGCCTCTGCTATTAAACGATGCGAAAATCCGTCTCCAGGTTCAATCCTTCCGGCTACCGGTAACAACCGGGGATTGCGGACCGCTCCTCACCCCTGAGCCCACCACACTTCTCTCAGCTTCTCACGGATCACCAATGAATTCAGAAAAGCGACAGCCTTGCCGAGTCCTTCCTCAACTGCCATCAGACTGTCCTCGTGCTCAATCGACAAAACATCGTCGTATCCAACCATTTGCAGCGTCGAAATGAACTCCGCCCACCACTCGGGTCCGTGGCCATACCCGACAGTGCGGAAGAGCCAGGAGCGATGCACCTCGTCACTGTATGGCTTTACGTCGAGAACGCCCGCAGTGGCGACATTCGCCGGGTACATCTTGGTGTCTTTGGCGTGAACATGCAAGATTGCCTTTCCCAGTGTGCGTATCGACTGGATCGGGTCGATCCCCTGCCAGAACAAGTGTGAGGGATCGAGATTCGCGCCGATTCTTTCGCCGGCGGCCGTCCTCAGCTTCAGCATAGTCTCAGGGGAATAGACGACGAACCCGGGATGCATCTCAAGCGCGATGCTGACCCCGTGATCCTCCGCATGTTTATTCCGCCGCACCCAATACGGAATGACCACTTTATCCCACTGCCAGGCGAGAAGATCGCGGTACTCATCGGGCCACGGGCAGGTAACCCAGTTGGGATACCTTGCGTGGTTCGAATCTCCCGGGCAGCCGGAGAATTCGATGACTTTGTGGACCCCCAGCTTTTCCGCGAGTTGGACCGTTTTCCGACTTACGTCGTCGTTGGTCTTGGCGACGTTTTTGTCGGGATGTATTGGATTGCCGTGACAGGAAAGCGCCGATATCCGGATGCCGCCATCCTCCAGCTTCTTCTGAAACTCTTTCCTGAGGATTGCACTGTTGAGGTATTCCAGCTTGCAGTGGGCATCTCCGGGATAGTTGCCCGTCCCCAGCTCAAAATCGGAGATGCCAAGTTTGCGGGCTCTTTGAATAACCTGATCGAGATTCTCTTTCCCGAAAAGTACGGTCAATAGTCCAACCCTCATAATCCTCTCCCGAAGAAGTGTTGATTGCTCGAAAAGTCGAGGAAGTATAACATCGTCTCGCAGTTGAAAATGGTGTCAGGTCTTGAAAAATTCATTTTGCTGCTCGACCCCGCAGCTAGGAGCCTGTCCGAGAATTGGGAGGGGCCGCGTTCCGAGCGCCGCGGGGGCAGATGCGAGGCGGCGCGCCGCAGGCGATGTCGCGGTACATCGTCGAGGAGCGCCAACGAAGCAGATGCACCCGCGCCGCCGGAACCCGAAGGGCGCATGGGGGTTGCACGGCGATCGCTGCGTTGCTCGTCGTCAACGATGTACACCGACATCGCCTCCTCCTCGCGCCTTGCGCTCGCCGTGCAAGCCCCATGCGCGCGACCCCTCCGAATTCTCGGACAGGCTCCTAGGATAATGCGTTGAGGCCCGTGATCTCCTGGCCCACAATCAGCGTATGGATATCGTGCGTACCCTCATAGGTCTTCACCGCCTCGAGGTTGCACATGTGCCGAATGACCGGGAATTCG
>DASQID010000470.1:0-3575 GCA_035631775.1 Acidobacteriota bacterium | reverse complement strand
GTCCGGGCCTTAAAAGGCCCGGCTAAACTCATCTTGCCGCTACGCGGCAAGAAATCATCCCCAGCACAGGCGGAGCCGTTTCAAGTCTCACCGCAAGAGGTGGTATGCCTCATTGGAATCATCGGGTGTAATTTAGCGCTGTCTCCCGCGACAAATATAAGTGACATTCAAGGAATGATGAATTGAGCCGGCGGGAGACTGGATGATAGCTTGGATTTGGCGGGATATTCGATTCGGACTGCGGATGATGCTCAAATATCCCACGCTGTCGATCGTGGCCGTCCTCATCTTCGGCCTGGGCATCGGCCTGACGGCAAGCGTATTCAGTGTGGTCAACGGAGCGTTTTTCAAGGGTCTCCCCCTTGAGGAGGCGGATCGCCTCGTAGTTCTGTGGAACACAAACCCGGCCCGCCATGAGTTGGATATGCCGGTTCGTGTTCACGATTACCTCGCCTTCAGGGAGAGGCAGACCACCTTTGAAGACATTGGCTTTTTTACCGTTTCACCGATGAACCTGGCCACGGATCTGAGTCAGCCCGAGCGTCTGACCGGCGCGCAGATCAGCGCAAACAGCTTCGCGATTCTGCGGGTCAAACCGATGTGGGGAAGAACATTCCGGGCCGGAGAGGGCCGCCCGGGGGCAGATCCGGTAGTCATCATCAGCTACAACGTCTGGCGCAATCACTTCGGGAGTTCAAGGGACGCCCTCGGGAAGGCTGTTCGAGTCAACGGCGTCACAAGAACGGTTGTGGGTGTCATGCCGGAGCAATTCGCCTTCCCGGCCTTCGAGAACATCTGGATTCCCCATGATCTTGAACCGGTGCCTGCCGGTCGCGAGCAGGCGCCTTCCTATCAACTATTCGGCCGTCTCAAGCACGGAGTTGCGTATGAAGAAGCAACGGCGCAGGCAATCGCCATTGCGGCGGCACTCGAACAGCAGTATCCGCAGACAAACCGGGGGATATCAGCGACGATCCGGCCATATTCGGAAACCTTCATCATGCCCCAGATGCGTGCACTCCTGTATACGATGCTCGCGGCCGGCATCGGGGTGCTGATTATCGCATGCGTCAATGTAGCAAACCTGTTGCTCGCCAGAACCTCGATGCGCGGGCGTGAGTTTGCCATCCGGATGGCTATCGGAGCAGGCCGCGCCCGCATTCTTGTTCAACTCCTGGTAGAGGCTCTCGTTCTTGCCGTGGCCGGCGGGCTCGTTGGATTCTGGTTCAGCAGTGCCACGATGGGCTGGTTTATTTCGGTGCTTGCGCACAACCCCCCTCCCTTCTGGATCACGTTTGAGTTGGATCATCGTGTCCTGCTGTTTGTCACCGGGATCACACTGGCGGCGGGTCTTTTTGCCGGTCTGATTCCTGCATGGCGCATCGGCAAGACCAATACGATTGATGCTCTCAAGGACGAATCCCGAACATCGAAATCCCCGCGGGCTGTGCGCCTCAGCAGCACTCTTGTTGTTGCAGAGGTGGCGATTTCGTGCGCGTTGCTCATCGCCTCCGGACACTTGATCCGGAGCATTGTCAATCTCAAGACGATCAAAATGCCATTCGCAATTGACAGAATGCTCACGGCAAGGATCAATCTGACGCGTGCGGACTATCCCGATGCCGCAAGCAGACTGCGATTTTGCGGTCAACTCCTGGTGAAGCTGCGTTCCCTGCCCGGTGTTGAGGCCGTGGGCCTGTCCGATGCCCTTCCGGCTGCCGGTAACGGCGATGTTTCCTTCCAGGTCGAAGGCCAAGCCAATCTGAGAGTCGACGATTGCCCAAAAGCAAAGAAAGGGGAGGTGTCGCCTGAATACTTTCAGATGTTCCAGACACCCCTCCTGCAGGGTAGAGAGTTCACTGAACTGGATCAGCCCGGGACGCCTCTCGTTGCCGTCGTCAATGAGAGCCTGGCCCGCAATTTCTTCCCAGGCGGCGATGTCGTGGGTAAGCGCTTGCGTATAATGCGAGCCGACTCGCCATCCCCTTGGCTGGTGGTTGTGGGGATCGTGCCCGACCTGTTCATGGAAGGATTTGGTAACACGCATCGGACTCCTGCCGGATTTTATCTTCCATTGTCACAGAGTGACGTAGGTACCTCTTTGAGCATGACACTGCGTACTCGCGCCGAACCAACCGGTATGACGCGTGAAGTCCGATCTGCCGTCAGTTCACTCAACCCCGACTTGCCGGTATTCAGCGCGATGTCGATGAAGGAAGTGATCGCCCGGCAAATCTGGTTCCATACGGTTATAGGCACCTTCTTCCTCGCGCTCGGTTTTTCGGCCCTGGTTCTTGCCGTGGCCGGTCTGTATGCCGTCATGTGTTTTACCGTTACTCAACGGACGAGAGAATTGAGTATTCGCGCGGCGCTTGGCGCCCAGCGCGGCCAATTGGTTCGGCTCGTCATGGGGCGCGGTGTCACCCAGCTCGCGGTGGGTACCGGGATGGGTCTCGGACTCGGCCTGCTCATGGTAGCCCCGCTTCAGTCGTTCCTCGTCGGTGTGAAGCCGCGTGATCCCGTCCTAGTCATGACGGTTCTCGCGGCGCTCCTAGCCGCAGGGCTGCTGGCAAATCTGATCCCTGCAAAGCGGATTACAAAGATCCATGTCGCCGCGGCGCTATCCGCCGAATGAATCTCCACCTGAACTACACTGAAAACGAGCCCGACTCACGGAAGGATTGATTTAAAATCCCCAATCCGGCATAAAGGGTGTCGGGTCTTGAAAATTTCATTTCGCTGAAGCCGCACTCAGTCGATGAGAAACTCCTGAGGCAAAATGAAATTTTCAAGACCTGACACCATACTGATTGGAGATACGAATGCGTACAGGGATGACAAATACCTTTTTAATTCTTTTCCTCGCTGTCCAAGCAGCCGCCCAGGCTCCGAAAGCGGACCGTCCCGGTTTCAAGGACCCGGTCTTGTTCACGAGAATTGCCAATTATTACCTTTCGTCCTCGGACTCCGTCGTAGAGAAGCCGTTCGACGGATTCGCATTTCCGATTGTGACGGCAGGCAAGCCGGGAAGGCAGCAGGTCGAGGGCCACTATTGGATTTATAAGTACAGCTATGATGAATCGGCCGGCCCGATCCCGAGCCCGCTTCAAATCATCCGCAATTATGAAGCCGCCGCGGCCAAGATCGGCGGAAAGGTCATGGGCGACGCCCCGCACTTCGCGACGATCATGATCAAGCGGGATGGCAAGGAGACCTGGGCACACATCACCCCGGGGTATGGCGGCAGGCAGTATATGCTCCGCATTATCGAGAAGCAGGAAATGCAGCAGGAAGTGGTTGCCAATGCTGCAGCGTTCCAGGATGGCCTGCAACAAAACGGACACGTGGAGGTGCCCGGCATCTTCTTCGACTTTGGCAAATCCGATATCAAGCCCGAGTCTGAGCCGGCCTTGGCTGAAGTTGCGAAGCTGCTTCAGGGCAATCCTTCGCTGAAGGTTTGGGTTGTCGGACACACCGACAACGTCGGCTCTGCGGAAAGCAATCTCTCGCTTTCGAACGCCCGTGCCGAATCCGTGGTATCCGCGCTCACAAAGAAGCTTGGAATCGCTCCTGCC
>DASQID010000469.1:0-9536 GCA_035631775.1 Acidobacteriota bacterium | reverse complement strand
AGGTAGCCGTCGTTGTTGGTATCTGCGAAGTTGGCCGTCATCGTACCCCAACAGCCGTCGAGCCCGATTTCCCGATCCCTTGCGGTAAACGTGCCGTCGCGGTTGTTGTGAAACAGGACCCCCTCACCGTGATAAAAGCCGAGTCGCGTGACGAACAGATCCACATTCCCGTCGTTGTCGTAGTCACCGGCAACGAGTGCGAAGCCTTCGTAGCACTCGTCCAGACCGGACCCTACCGAGACGTCCGTGAACGTGCCGTCTCCATTATTCCGGTAAAGATTGCAGCCGCCGTGCTGGCCAGCAATCGCAATGTCCAGCAGGCCGTCATTGTTGTAGTCGAATACCACAGTACCGCGGCCCGCAATTGTCTTGTCCAGACCTAGCTTCGGCGCGATGTTCTCATACAGGACGCCGGGCCTTTCGTACCCTGCTTTGACCTCCATGCGATATTCGGCCGGCACGCTCGCCGGATATGCTCCCAGCGATTTCGAGGCAAGCCAGAGCAGTCCGCGAGCCCTTTCGTTCTTCGGATTGGCGATCATTGCCTGCACTCCGGCGCGGCACGCTTCCTCGAACCGGCCGGCGCGATAATGAGCGATCAGCAGTTCGTGGTACGCGCGTGCCCACGTGGATGAAGCCCAAATCCCCAGGGAGGATCCGCTTCCATTGACCGCCGAGGCAGGTGATGTCTTCGTCACCTCACCAAGTTCCTTCACTGCCTGGTCGAACATTCCGCATTTTACGTACATTCGTCCGAGCTGAAGCCTCGTCTCGCTATCGCCCGGGTTTCTCTTCAGGCGCTCCCTGTACCGTTCAATGAGATCTTTGTATCGGAGTGTCATGAACACCGGGGTGTCGCTGAACAGCTCCAAGGCGTCATTCATGAGAGATGGCAATCGCCTGGAGCCTGCAGCCGAGTAGACCACCATCAGTTTCATCAGAGCGTCGGCTATCAGAGAGCCTGCCGAGAGGGGCAGCTCGAAGGGCAATGCCAGGATGCGCGGATCGCTCAGATCGCGATAACCGAAGCTGCGGCGGGCGGTGCGCAGTATATCGCCGAGTCCCGCCAGGATGTCCTCAGTACCCAGAGGAGTAATATACCCTACGCGCACAATCTGATTGGCCAGGTCGGAAAGCGCAGCATTGATGCCTCGAGGGCCGTCTAGGGGAGGCCGCAACGAGTCGTCTCCGTTCTTCCCGGTGACCGCTCCGATGCCGGTCTGCAGCAGTCGAGTGCTGGAGTCCAGAAGCATGACACCGGCCTCCAGGAACGCAGCCGGCACCTTGAGCAGGTCCTGCCACAGGCTGCTCATAGGCATGTGACCGAGGCAGGATTCAGCCGCGTTGACGATCGTTTTTGTGTCTTAAGGAGCCACTGAGCTGCCCTGCAATCGAACGGTGCTTTGCCGGGCGCTTCTTGTAGACCGATTGCCATCCGCTTTCCCCCTCCGTCACCCGAATTGAGTCGTTTATAGGCGGATTCTCGATTCGTTGGTACAGACCGCATGGCCATCGGATCTCCAGTGAGTCTACCTTAGCCAGAGTGTCCAGGCCGAAGTGCTGTTCGAAAGGCAGCGAGCCGAAGCCCGTTCCGGCGGTTACTTCGCGCACCTGTTGGGATTCTCCCGCCATCAGTGTCACGCGTGCGCCGATGGCGTCCCGGTTGCTCGTTGTCCCTACCAGCCGTACGTTCAGATAATTGCCGGGAAGTTCTTTTGGATAGTACACAGAGGTTGTCTGAAGGTCTCCAGGATACGCTCCCCCATCCGCGATAATCAGCGAGAGGCGGCCGTCCCCGAACAGGTCGGCGAAGTTTACGCCGTGGCCTTTCCCCGCAACGGGGAGCCCCGACGAGAACGTCGCGTTATGAAATCTCTTGCCGTCGTATTGCAGAAGGGCTGGGGGTTCGAGGCGATCCATCCGCGGGCTGCCGTTTCCCAGCACGATATCAAGGTGGCCGTCGTTATTGAGATCCGCGAGATTGGCGCTCATGGTTCCCCAACAGCCGTCCAGGCCGATTTCCCGATCCTTCACCGTAAATGTGCCGTCGCGGTTGTTGTGATAAATCCGCATCGGGTAGGCGTCATCGGGGCCCTTTCCATACCTCAACGTGTGAATGAAGTCCTCATGATCCGACCAGACAAATTGCGCGATATCCATCCACCCATCATTGTCATAATCGCAAAAGGAACAAACAAAGCCAAACAGGTGCTCCGTGAACCCGGCTCTCAGACTCACATCGGTGAATGTTCCATCCCCGTTGTTGTGGAACAACATGGGATGGCCCATGAAGGTGCTGAGGAACAAATCAGGCCACCCGTCGTTGTCATAGTCGCCCCAGGATGAGCCGATCGTCGCAAAGTTGCTGTAGAGGCCAGACTTGTCGGTCACATCGGTGAAGGTGCCGTCCCCATTATTGTGGAAGAGGCGGTTGGGAAAGTGGCGGTCGAACAGTTCGGCGATGTTGTAGCTGATGAAGAGATCCAGATAGCCGTCGCGGTCGTAATCCACCCAGTGAGCGGTAAATGTCGGACCCCATGTATTCAATCCCGCCCCTTCGGTCACATCGGTGAAGGTGCCGTCCCCGTTGTTGTGATAGAGAGAGCCCTGACCGTGATAGAAGCCAAGCCGGGTCACAAACAGGTCCTGAAATCCGTCGTTGTCATAGTCTCCTGCAACGATGGCGAACCCGTTTACGCATTGGTCCAGACCGGATTCTACCGATACGTCCGTGAACGTGCCGTCGCCATTGTTCCGGTACAGACTGCATCCACTGTGGGGTCCGGTGATTGCGATATCCAGCAGCCCGTCGTTGTTGTAATCGAAGATCACGCTTCCCCGTCCTGAATTTGTCTTACAGATTCCGATCTGCGGAGCAATGTTTTCGTATTGGACGCTCGGTGTTGCATATCCCGTCCTTGCCTCCATTCGGTATTCGGCAGGCACCGCTTCGGGGTAAGCGCCCAGGGATTGTGCGGCCAGCCAAAGCCATCCTCGCACACGCTCGTTCCCCGGATTTGCGTTCATCGCCCTAATCCCGGCTTCGGACGCTTTCTCGAAACGCCCCGCACGGTAGTGAGCAACTACCAGCTCGTGCAAGGCGCGCGCTTGAGTTGAGGAATCCTGTGCAGCGAGGTTGAGTTCCCGCGCGGCGTGATCGTACAAGCCACACTTGATGTACATCTGGCCCAGCTTGAGCCTGGTACCTGCGTCGTCGGGATCCCGCTTTAATCGATCTTCATATCGGTCTATCAAGTCTTTGTACTTGAGACCGACAAACACGGCAGTATCACTGTACGATTCGATGGCTTCGCGAAGAAGCGACGGAAACCGCTTGGGTCCGGCGACCTTATATACCGACATGAGTCTCATCAAGGTATCGGCCAGTATCCCGCCCAAGGTAACAGGCAGTTCAATGGGCAGGGCAAGGATGCGGGGATTACGAATATCGATATAGCCGAAGCTGCGGCGGGCGGTGCGCAGAACATCCTGAACTCCCACGAGGAGATCCTGCGTCCCCCAAGGGGTAATATATCCCACTCGGACAAGCTGATTGGCGAGATCGGCAAGCGCGGCGTCCATAGTGCGCGGGCCGTTCACGGGCGGCTCCACCCGCGAGTCACCGTTTCGTCCGAAGACTGCCTCTATGCCGGCAGTCAATGCCCGCGTGCCGGTGTCCATCATCATTACGCCGGTCTCCAGAAAGGCGGCCGGAATCTTCAGGAGATCTTGCCAGGAAAGGTTCATAGTGGGTTGGGAAGTATGTAGTAAACAGATTGAATCGCGCAGCCGAAGCTCGCGGTTTCGCTCCGCCGGACCGGCTGACCCTGCAGGAAATCGTGGATCGCCGGTTCGAGATAGGCGACATATGCAGGGTCGTCCGGGAACTTGAAGTTGTCAATCGCGCCGCGATACAGCAAGGTGAGGTCAGCATCCAACAGAAAGGCGCGCGGCGTCTGCTGCGTAAACCAGCGGCGGGCAATCGCACCGTCTGGATCGTGCAGGATCGGGAATGAAAGATGCCGTTCGCCGGCTGTTTTCTGGATTTGTTCCCGTGTCTCTCCTTGACGTGAAGCTACGGCAACCAAGGCCAATTCCGGATGGCGTTCGCTGAAAGACGAAAGGTACGCGTCGTAACGGACGCAGTGGGAGCAGACTCCGGACCAGAAGAGAACGATGCCTCCTTTCCTTCCTTTCAGGAACGCAGACAGACTCTGCTCGCCGCCACTGATGCTGCGCAGCGAAAAGTCCTCCACACCTCCGCCGATTTCCTGCGTCTTCTGTGTTGGCATTCCTACCCGAATTGGTTCGCTTTTCCGGTGATAATACCTGTTCGGTCGCGAGAGTACAAATCTTATGTTGATTGTAAAGCTGAGCGGTGGGCTCCTGGAAATAACTGCTCAGATGAAAAGACGCCAAGAAACTCCAAGGTCAGCGCTACTTGTCATCGCGCCCCACGTCTACCTTATCGAGGGAGGCACTCTTGGGGCCGGACGCCCCCTGCGACCTGTCCATGCCTTGCGCGGCCCGGTGTTCGGCCGGGAGAGGAAGGTCAAAGATGGAGCGGTCGTGGAGCTTCCAGCTGATGAGGAATGAAATGCCACCTGCGATTATGCCGGGAAGAAGAATGGCGTGATAAGTACCGCTCATGTCGGCCACAAGCAGCAGCCCGCTCCAGTACCCTTTGATGATCGAGCCGAACATGACTACCATGCCGAGCAAAATGAAGACTTCGGGCTGAGGCACCGCAGCAGGATAGAGCGCATGAAAGCCATATCCGAAAACGCCGCCGAACATCGCTCCTATGAACAGTGTGGGTGCAAAAAGCCCGCCCACTGCCCCCGAGCCGAATGAGATGGCCGTGGCGATCATTTTAAGTGCCAGCAGAATAGCCAGCAGTTTTAAGTCCAGCCTCCCGTGCAGCGCACTCTCGACTACCGCATAGCCTGCGGACATGACTTGTGGATAGAAAATGCCGATGCAGCCCACCAGGAATCCTCCCAGCCCGACCCTCAGAGAGCGCGGGATCCGCTTGGGGAAGTTCTCTTTCAAGAACTGATACATCCTGATAAACAGGTGGCCCAAGGGCGCAGCGGCAATCCCCATCATTGGCGCAACGAGAAGTAGGCCGGCCAGCGGAACAGGCTTGGGCACGTAGGGAAGTGTCATGGAATCGTCCTTGCCCAACAGCACAACACGGGTCAAGTATCCGATGGCTGCCGAAATTCCGATTATCGGCAGTTCAGTATTGAACTGCGCGCCGAGTGTCTCAAGCGCAAGCCAGATGCCTCCTGCCGGGGAACGGAACGCAGCAGCGATGCCTGCCGCAGCACCGGCCCGTACAAGCATCTTGCGGGAGGGGAGATGAGCTGTGAAGTGCTCCCCCACCTTGCTGCCGATCAAAGCGCCCATCTGAACCATAGGGCCCTCCGGGCCGACAGATCCGCCGAATGCAAGCACAAAGCCGCTGAGGATTACATTGACGATGCGTGAATAAGGTATGAGCGGGTCCCTGCTGTCGAGCGACTCATATACTTCGCGTACGCCTCCGTGAGTTCCTTCGGGATAGTATTGAAGGACCAGCCCGACCAGAAACAGACCGATGGTAGGGACGAGTATCACAAGCGGCAGGCGCATCGGCAAACTGTTGGTTTCCACCCACGAAAACAGAATCTGCCCGAAAACGTAGGCCAGGTAGTGGAAACCTGTAGCGGCCAGGCCCGAGAGTAAACCGATGAGCAGACCGGCCACCAAGTGATGTTTGGGAATCTCGAGGATCCTCACGTCTTATCCCATCGTGATATTTAAGGTCGTTGGCGGTCTTTGCGTCCTGGCAGCGGGCCTTGATGCCGGATCTTATTCATGGACATCCCTGCCAGAGAGTGTGGAGTAGCCACGGAGCCTACTTTTTCCCGCCGCTTGGAAGTACTCCCTGCACTATGGTGATTGGCCTTTAACTATTCGCCGCCCAGGCGCAACAGGAGCACTAACGTAGTTTCTGTCGCGAAACTCATTACCTGATCCTGCTGCGCCGGGCAGACGGCACCATCATGTGAGTCGGGGCTTCAGCCCGGACACGGAAGTGAAATTACGATGCGGCCTTACTCAAATGCACAAGCCCTTTGCTTGTTATGCGATGCATGGATATCGGCTCGTCTCTGACGATCGTGTGACGAGGGCACCGGCAGAAGCCGGCCCCCACATGTTCCTATGATAGACGCACTCCCTGTACAGAATCTCGAGTTTTGGGACAGAAACTTATGTAGATTGCAGGGTCCAGCCTCTGCCCCAAGAAGAGGCACACTGATGTCTGGCCCCACTCCGCCGATCCTTTGATTCTCCGAGGGTTTAAACCTTCCGACGTGCTCAATTTAACATAGCTGGGGGACGGAGGCAAATCGGGGGGGCCGGGCAGTGGCCCGGATCAATGACTACAGGTCAGGGCTTATGAGATATGGATGTCGCCTATTCGACATTGTGTTCCGAGGTTCCAGCTGACAACGACTTCCTGGCCTGCGGTCCGGAACCCCCAATCCCTTTCATGGGTGTGCCCGTCCGCGTTTTTGCTATAATCCGCTCTGAATTTCGGAGTGAACGATGAAACGATTCAGCCTCGCCTCTTTCGCGGTCGCAACAATAACTTTCTATTTCCTGTATGCGCAGGATGGTGCTCCCCGCATTGTCTTCGACAGCCAGGCGAAGGACTTTGGAATTGTCATTGAAGGAGAGCACCTGAAGCACGTCTTCAGATTTACCAACACGGGGAACGCCCTCCTCGAGATTTTCAAGGTTGAGCCATCCTGAGGGTGTACTGCGGCTTTGCTGTCAGCAAAGCAGGTTGAGCCCGGAAAGAGCGGCGACATAGAGGTAAGTGTAACTCCCCAAGGTGTGACGTCCCTCAGTAAGAGCGTCAGCGTGACGACCAATGATCCTCGGCAGCAGGTGGTGACCCTTACGGTGACGGCCACCGTGCGTCCGGAGTTTGCACTATCAGAGAGGTCGATCTATTTCGGCACGGTTCCGAAGGGACAGGAAGTTGTCAGGGAGCTTGTCATTACCCTTCCCTCGGAAAAGCCCGTCAGTATCTTGAGTGCGCAGTCGACAGACCAAAGTGTGTCGGTCAGACTCGAGCCGGTTTCGGATTCACACGGCAAGAAGGTGAAGCTGATTGCGGCCCAGAGGGCGGATGCCAAGGAAGGCTATCATTTTGGGACCATCCTCATTAAGACCACGAGTGCCTTGACCCCTGAATTAAGGATTCCGGTGCGCGGCACTGTTGCTGCCAACACTCAGCCCAACTGAGTTCGCGCACTGCACCGCGCCTGACGGTGAGATTCGAAAAGGCTCTGCCGTTGCCGCTGGCTTTCAAAAAGAAGGACCGGAAGAAGGATGAACCACAAAGACCTCCAAGACCGCACAGAGAGATCTTGAGAGGACTACCGGGGTGTTTTGGTTCCGCGCTCCACGGGTGGTGGCTTCCCGGCGTTGCCTCCCAAACTCTCGGGATGACGGCCATAGAATGGCAAACGACGAATCCCCAAGGCCATTGATCTCCCTCCGTCCTCAGTCACTCTCATCTGCTCGCACCAGGACGATTTCAAATCGCCTGCTCGTGTTCATCATTGCCTGCATCATCTTTTCCGCCGGCAGGGCTCCCTTCATCGGGCAATGGGACAGTTTCGACTATCTGAAGCAGATCGTCACTCACAGGCTCTCCGATCTCGGCTTCGGGCGTCCTGTTTTTATTGGGATGAATGTCCTGCTGTGGGAATTACTGAAAAGAATTCTCCGACTTGCCCCGCTCCGGGTGGAAGAAGTAGTCATGACGGAAATCATCATCGTCGGCGCCCTGGGGATTCTCATCTTCGCCATGCTGTCGAGACAACTTCTGTTGCCCGCGGCGAGCCGGCTCGCTGTGCTGGCGTTGCTGCTGTCTCCCATGTATGCGTTGTACTCCGGATTTATCATGACCGAGGTCCCCATGTTAGTGGCCCTCATCATGGCGGCTGTGATGCTCTGGCCTCATGAACCGCGGCATCAGATGCTCAGAAATGTTGCAGCTGGCGTGATATTTGGGCTCGCAGTCGGCGTTCGCGAGCAGGCCGTGACGATGGGGGCTGCGTACTTCTGGATTCTCCGGTGCAGGCAAGGCCCGTCTTTCAAGTGGCTGCTCTCTGCTGCGGTATTTGCGTCGGTGTCGGGCATCGTGATTTTGGGCCCGGTGGCGGCCATGTACCAGTACGATCCGGCCGGCTTTGCGCGGCATATGCAAGTTTGGATGCGAGCCATTCCCACGGGTGAGGTGCACTTCTGGAGGAACGTGCAAGCGAGCCTGCTGTGGACCTTTTTGCTCTGTCCCGCAGCCTGGCTTGCCACGCTGGGATCCTGGATCCATCACAGGTTGAAAAGACGAGCGGGGAATGACGTGACCTCCGGAGTACGACATCCCGATAGCGGCTCACAGGAAACTCCGATTCCCTTGCCTGTGGTGGGAGTGACCTGCTGTCTTATCTTGCCCATTGCCTTCTTGTGGCGCGACGCGGATGTTCAGATCCATCCGCGCTACGCTATGATCATTCTACCTGCCGCCATCATAGTCTGCTCGTCACTCTATTCGAGGTGGGCATCCTCATCCCGCGCCGCCGTGACATGGGTGATCGTCCAACTGTTGGTTTTCGGAATTGCACAAATCGGCATCCAGCCGCTTCGTCAGATTCAGGCCGAAAAAAGGGAATATACCAGCCTGGTGCGCGCTTCGCTCCCCGGTGAGGCACTGTTGATCCCGGGCGGATATAGCCCCATCATGGATTACTACCGCGCGCTTGGAGAGCGCCCGGAATGGCGAATTCTGTGGTCCGGCTGGGGTTGGGAGGAAAGAGGTGCCGAGAAAGTCATCCGTGAAGCCTGGTCGCGGCACACTCCCGTATATCTGTGCGACGGGCCCTCGGGATGGCTGTACTTCGAGGATGAGTTCTTGGATCTGTTCTTTATATTCCGTAACTCGAGAAAGGTCGAGATAGCGCCGCACCTATATCGAATCTACCCCGATCAATAGACACCGCAGAGGAATGATGTCGTAAGTAGGAATTCCTATACTGAGGGCAAAACGCCGCTACTCTCGGTCTGGAGGTAGAAATTCGACGAGGACGGCTGTGATGTTGTCGGGTCCCCCACGCTCGTTTGCCAGATCCACGAGATTTCGGCATGCGTCCCTTGCCCTGGTTGAGTTTGAGACTGTATCCAGAATCTCGTCTCCCGACATCTGGGAGTGCAGGCCATCAGAGCAGAGAAGGAGTAAGTCGTAGGGACGCAGAATCGTGCTGCGAAGGCCAAGTTCTACGGTCGAGCGCACTCCCAAGGCCTGGAGGAGGATGTTCCGCTGGGGATGGCTCCTGGCTTCCTCCTCGCTGATCTCTCCTTCAGTGACTCGTTGTGCCACCAGCGACTGGTCACGGGTCAGCTGGCGGATTGAATTTTCGCGAATCAGATATGCCCGACTGTCGCCAACCTGTCCGATGGCAAGGCGGCCCTGCAGT
>DASQID010000468.1:0-8243 GCA_035631775.1 Acidobacteriota bacterium | reverse complement strand
CAATCAGCAGATCGGGTTTCCGTTCTCCGATCATCAGCAGCGCCTCCACTCCACTCTGGGCGCTCGCCACATCGAGTTGCTCTTTGCCGGAGAGCATGACGGAGGCCAGCACGTCCAAAACTTCGACTTCATCGTCCACTATCAGGATGCGAGGTGGGGCATCCTGCAGCCCCCGGGGAAGGGGCATGCCGAATTCCTTCATGAACTGGATGAGATCTTCACGCCGGACCCGACGGTGTCCTCCGGGAGTCACGTAGGCCTTCAGCTTGCCTTCCTTGACCCAGTTCTGAACCGTGGTGGGATTGACTTCACAGATTTGGCTGATTTCGAATGTTGTGAGGAATGAGCGTCGGGGCATAGATTAGATAGCCATAACCAACTGGTGCCAAAGCTATTGTATCATTTCAAAGCCCGTTGGCGGGGATTCCTCCGGGCCATCCGTTCAGATGCCTTCTTCTTCTAACAATATCATAATAACCCGCAATCACTGCATTCTCAACGAATTCTCGCAACTATCAATGTCATGTCGTCATCACGCTCCTCCTCGTAAGCCCATGCAAGCACCTGGTCGACGATGACCCTCTGCAGCTCATCCGCCGACGATTCCCGGTTTTTTCTGACAATATCAATCAGCCGGTCTTCACCGAATTCCTCTCCGTATTCGTTAACGCTTTCGACAATCCCATCGGTGTAGGCGAGAAACAGATCACCCGGGTGCATCTGAATCGTTTCCTGGTCGTACTCGGCGTCAGGGAAAATGCCGACGACAGTTCCCCCCGTGTATAGCTTTTGTACTTTTCCCCCATTGAAAAAGAGCGGCGGATTGTGCCCGGCATTGCAGTAGCTCAAAGTCTGTCCCACGGCGTCGTAGACTCCGTAGAATAAGGATGCGAATTTATTGGCCGATGTGAAGTTATAGATCTGCTCATTCAGCATCTGCACTACATGCGCTACCGTGGTGCCGCCCGGGTTGTGTTCGCCGTCCTTGCTCGAGAGGCGAGCCATGTTCATCACATTCGTCCGCAGAGTTGCCTGGAGGTTTGCCATCAACAGGGCTGCGGATATGCCCTTGCCGCAAATGTCTCCCAGTGCAATCCCCATCTGGTTGACGCCGAAAGGAACAAAGTCATAGTAATCGCCGCTGACAACCCTAGCAGGCAGGCAGAGTCCCGTCAGCTCCAAACCCTGCAGCCGGGGAGCCTCCCGTGGGAACAGTTGCTCCTGGACTTCCTTGGCAATTTCCAGCTCGCGCTCCAGCCTTTCCTTCTCCACCCGCTCCTTTACCAGCGTCTGCACATACTCCGTCATCTGGTTGAAGGACTCGGCAAGTGTCCCCAGCTGATCATCCGACTTGACCACGATCCTGTGGCTGAAATCGCCTCGTTTTACGAAATCCGTGCCACGGTCGAGGTTGTACACGGCCTTCGTTATCGACTTGGTCAGCAATATGCCGATGACCAGTGACACGATTTCCACCACGAGGAAAAAGCCGATGACGATTTGCAGCACCCCGATGATTGTCTTGCTGACGTTGCTTTCGGATCGAAACACATTTTGAATCAGCTTGGAGGTATTGAGTTCGACGAACAGCACATCGGAATCTGCCGTGGTTGCTTCACTCCCCAGGTTCCATGAAATCGGAAAAAGCAGAATGGACCACACCGGCCTCCCCACAGACTGCTGGCTGTCCTCCATTTCAAACGTCGCACTCAGGACATTTTTCTGTAAGAAATCGGTGTTCTGCAGCATGACGTTCAGTCCCGATGCCGAGATGTGATCCGCGAGAAGGAGATCCTGTCCCATTGCTGCTTTCAGGCGGTCCAGCATGTCGCGATCGAATGGAACCGAGATCTCAAGGCTGAAAGGCATCTCTGGCCTGAAATCGCTGAATACAAGGCTCCTCAGGAACAATCGCCCTTCATTCCCTCTTCCCGGGGGGAGACTGCCGTAAACCTCCGGCTGTGAATCCTCCAGCACAAGGCCGCTGAAATCGCGGTCGCCGGCCCAGCGCGGGATCTGATAGCGGGAAATCAGGCCGGCGTTCACGTTCCGGTTGCCGAAAACCAAAGTTCTTTCGGTGGACGGATCCTGCACTCGCAGCACAATGGCAGCAGAGCGATACGCCCCGAGAATATATTTGGCATCCCGGTCAAGAACGGACTTCAGCATCGACGGATTCGAGGCCCCACCGATCATCGTCTCCTGCAGACCGGCGCGCAGCGACAGATTGAATGCATGTATCTGTGCCGTATGGATGCCAATCTGGTTCGAAAGCAGATAATAAGTGAGCTGGTAATAAAAGAGCAGAGCCGTGACGTAGAGAATCAACAGCACCAGAAAGACGGGGATCGCACCGATAAAGATGTGGGCGAGGATGAGACGCCGGCGGATCTTCCAAAGAAGCCGGCGCCGAATGACTGAGAACATCTTCCAGAGGTAGTAAATTGCCGGCACGGCAAGAAGGGGCGTGAGCAGGTTGAGAGTAAACCGCTGACCCGCGGACAAGGAACGCTGCACATCATTAGTGACCAACAGCGACTTGAGAGTCCAGAGGACGATGAGGATCAGCGTAAACATGCCCATCCTCGTTTTGGGCAGCAGCCTCCTCACAATGCCTCCAAAAGCATCTGTGCGAGTTCAACCTGGAATCGTAGTATACGATGTGAGTGATCGGCGAGAAAGCAAAACACCGCGAAGGAAACACGGCTGCCCCTAAGGCCGGCCGTGCAGCCGCACGGTCACCGCCCTGTCAAGCTTGAAGATGCGCCGTGCAACCTCCGGCAGATCGTCTTGTTTGACATCCTGGATCTGGGTAAGGTAGGCTTGAGGATCGTCGATGGCCTTTCCGGAGAGCACATTTTCTATTACCGAAATAATTTGAGAATTGCGGGACTGCCTGGCAATCCAGTAGTTTCCCACCGCCGTGTTCACAGCGGACCTGAAATCCCGATAGGAGATTGGATTATTGAAGAGCCGGCTGAACTCGTCCTCCACCGTCTTCTGTATCAAATCTGTCCCAGCTGCGCTCGTAGCCGCGGAGATTGTAACACTGCCGCCTCGAATTCTCGGGTCGTATGTCACTGCGACGCGATAGCCCAAGCTCTGTTTGTCGATGATTTCTACGGGTAGCTTGCCGCCACTCCCCGCAAGGTAACTTTGTAGGAGCGCAACAGGATAAGAGTCTTCATCTCCCTCCGGAGGAGCCTGAAACCCAATCAAAACAAGGCTTTGGTTCCTGTCCCAGTTCTGGTCGATGACGATTTTCTGTTCCAGTGGCTTGACGAAGGCTTCTGGGAGTTTGACCTCCTGGAAGCGCGATCCGCTGAAGTTCTTCACGAAGTAAGCCGCCAGATTTGTTCCCTGGGTGTCGCCGAGAATCACCACCATCGGCTTTTTGTTCCGGATTACGCTCTGATACCAAGCCTGAATCGATTCGACACTGATGCCGGCGATGCTCTTCTCGTTGCCGGTTCCCTCCAAGGCGTAAGGATGGTTTTTAAACAACGCCTGGTCCAGGAGCGCGATCGGCAAGTCCGCCACAGACTCGCTTCGCTTCCGCACCACGGCAATCTGCAGCTGCTTCTGCCGGCTCAACTCATCCTTATCGAATTTAGGAGTTTTGATTGCATCGCCCAAAAGCTGGAGTGCCCCGTCTATATTCCTCGAAAGGACGGAGAGGAAAAATCCCGAATAATCGTCCGCTATAACCGGCTCCACACGCCCGCCGTACAGCTCCATCTGACGGAGGTATCGCTCCGGTCCCCGGTCCTGGGTGCCGCGCAGCATGGTCTGCAGCATCAGGCTGGTTATGCCGGAAGTATCACCCGACTCCAGAAGCTTTCCTCCCGGGAAGAAAAAGGCCATCTGAATCAGAGGCGCGGTGTGATCCTCTTTGATGAACAGATCCGGCCCGCGCAGGACGGAGGCTGTCTGAAACTGCGACCGGATCTCGTTGAACTTGTAGTTGTCCGTGCCCGAAGGCACCTCCAGCGAAAGCTGCGTTTCGCGCTCTCGCTCAGCGGATTCCTGTTCCACCGACGGATCCAGCAGTCCCTGGAAGGTCCGCAGTGCCGTTTCGGCGGTGAGATTGCGCGGCTCTTCGGCCGCCGGGAGGAACTCGAGGAGCGAACAATTCTCCAGCTTCAGATATTTTTTCGCGACGCGCAACACATCAGCAGGCTTCACCTGCCGGATCCGGGCGACATAGCGATTCATCCCCTTCCAATCCCCAAGGGACTCATAAAGAGCGAGCAGTCGAGACCTTCCGGTCACCGTTTGGAGCTTCTCCCAGTATGCTCTCTCCAGCTGCGCCAGGGCGCGTTCCATCACGGCCGCATCCGGCTCCTGCCGCTTGATAAGCTCGAGTTCGGTCAGTGCCGCTATTTCGCTCTTGTCAATATCCTTGGATTCCACCTCCATGCGGAGGGTCAGGAAACCGAGGTCCGAGAGGCCGAGCAAATCGGCGGAAGCTTGCAGGATTACCTTTTTCTGATCTCTCAGGCGGGCGGACAGAACCGAACCGTCGCCGATACCCAGGACCGCCTGCAGCACTTCCAACGGAGGGTAGTCGTCGGACGCAATTGCACAACCATGGAAGCCGAGCAGAACACGCGGGATCAGCGCCGGCCCCCGCACTTCCGAATAGCGAAAGGTGCTTTGCTTCGATTCCTCGCGGGCAGGAAGCGGCTTCTCGCCTGCAGCCTTCGGCTTGTCATACAGGCGAACGACTTCGTTTAGCACCTCGCTGGCCGCGACATCTCCTGCAATAACCAGGATCGTTCTCGACGGGGTGAAAAACGACTTGTAGTAGTCCAGCAGCTTCTCGCGCGTTATGCCGCGGAGTGATTCCGCGTTCGCCGTCCATCGATACAGGTGCGTTGCCGGAAACCCCAATTCGTACAGTTTTTCGACGGAATACGTGTTCGGATCGTCCTGCTCTCCCCGCATCTGGAGAATCTCGAGCTCAATCTCGCGCTTCAATTCCGCAGCATCGAACGACGGGTTGAGCAGCATGTCGGATTGAATCTCGAGGGCTTTTTTCCACTGCATGGAGGGGACCACTGTTTCCAGGGAGGTCCCTTCATATCCGGCCGAGCCGTTCACGGTCCCCCCAAGCGCTTGTGTATCCTGTCGGATCACACCCACCGTGCGCGACGGTGTACCCTTAAACAGCATCTGCTCGAGGAGACGGCTGATTCCCGCTGCGTCCGACGGCTCGGTCGAATATCCCACCTTGACATGCGTCAATATGCTCACAATGGGAAGAGCATGGAACTCGTTCACCAGAACGGTCATGCCGTTCTTCAGCACGACCTTGGAGACATACTGCGTCTCTTCGAAGGACTTGACCTTTTGAAGAAAGAGGGCGCGAGACGGGGCCGGCTGTTGCGGCGGCAATGGTCGCCGCTGGGCGCTTGCGGTGGTCCCCGCGAAGAGCACAAAAGAGATATAGATCAGGATGAGTCTGGGATTCATGGCCAAATATCACCTATGTCTGAAGAACAGATGCAAAACAACCACCAATCATATCAAATCCGATACTTCCAGAGAGGCACGAGGGACGCCGATACGTGCGCATTTCAAATCGAATTCATCAGGAGGGCGGAACTCGAACACCCCTATGGACCCAGCGCGTTCATGGTGTAGTATTTGCCGACATGAGCACCTTGAATTCCCAAGCCACGGAGCTGGAACTCAGTGGTGAGACCATGCGTTCCCTGGTAAACCAGGCCATGGATCGCATTGTACGATACATCGAGTCCCTCCCGGCGCAGCCGGCCGCAGACATATCAGATGGTGCAAAGCTCGCCCGTTCTGTTATGGAGCCGCTCCCGAAGCATGGAGAGTCATTCCCGTCTCTCCTGGACCATCTTTTTGGAAGACTGATCCCGAAAAGCTTCAATACAGCGGGCCCGGGATATCTCGCCTATATACCCGGCGGCGGTCTGTTTCACTCGGCTGTTGCTGATCTCATTTCCGATTCGGTGAATCGGTATGTTGGTGTCTGGCTGGCAGCTCCCGCGCTTTCTCAACTCGAGGCGACCGTACTGCAGTGGTTTGCGCAGGTAATCGGCTACCCCGGCGAGGCGCGCGGAATCCTCACCACCGGAGGATCGCTCGCGAATTTCAGTGCCGTGGTCACAGCCCGCCGCAGCCTCCTCCCGGACAATTTCCTATCCGGAACCATCTACACCTCCGATCAGGTTCACCATTCGGTTCTCAAGGCGGCGACCCTCGCCGGATTTCCGGAGAGCAACGTGCGCGAGCTTCCCTCGGACGACAAGTTCCGACTTCGCCTGGATTGCCTTCAGGATGCGATTGGCGCAGACCGCAATCACGGCCTCTCGCCTTTCCTCATAGTGGGGAGCGCGGGCACAACGAATACCGGGGCAGTCGACGACCTCGAGGCACTTGCTGACATTGCCCGAGACGAGGCGATGTGGTTGCACGTGGACGGCGCCTACGGCGGATTCTTCATGCTTACGGAACGGGGAAGAAGAGCCATGACGGGGATCGATCGCGCGCACTCGGTGACGCTGGATCCCCACAAGGCGTTGTTTCTGCCCTATGGAACCGGTTCCCTGCTTGTACGCGACGGCGAGGCGTTGCGCAGGGCCCACTCACTGCATGCCGAGTACCTGCCGCCGATGCAGGAGGACCCTGACCTCGTGGACTTCTGCAACTACTCTCCTGAGCTGTCCCGCGCCTTTCGCGGCCTGCGCGTGTGGTTGCCGCTTAAGATGCACGGCATACTGCCCTTCCGGGAGAATCTCGACGAAAAGCTTGATCTCACTCTCTGGGTCACGGAGAAGCTGCGCCTGATTTCCGGGATTGAGATCGTTGCGGAGCCTCAGCTGTCGATTGTGGCTTTCAGGCTGCGCAAGCCCGGTCTGGCAAGGGAGGAGCTAAACAAACTGAACCGTGCCTTCCTCGACAGCATCAACCGCAAAAAGCGGGTGTACCTCACCGCAACGACCGTACGGGGAGATTTTGTACTCCGCATCTGTGTTGTCTCCTTCCGGACTCACCTCGACAGAATGCAGGCCGCCTTGGAAGACATTCAGGCCGCGGTTCGTGAACTCCCCTGAGATCACTGCGGCGCCCGGTCCCAGATCAGTCAACTGAACCTCTATGCCCGTGCAAGACGATGCTGTATGCTGTCCCACTATGAAAAAAGCAATTGTGCTTGGATGCGGCCTGGTCGGATCCGCCATAGTACGCGATTTGGCTGCTGATGAAGACTTCGTCGTCACTGCAGCCGATTCGGCTGAAAAGAGCCTCGAGGCAGTCTCCAATGTCCCTGGAGTAAATAGGATTCAGCGCGACCTCGGTAATTCCGCCTTGGTCCAAGACCTGGTTTCCGATTTCGACGTCGTACTGGGAGCGCTGCCCAGCAGGCTCGGACTTGCCACACTTCGTGCGGTCATCGAGAGCGGCAAGCCTTATGCCGACATCTCGTTTATGAACGATGATCCCCTGCAATTGAACGACCTCGCCCGGGCAAAAGGCGTCACGGCAGTCGTTGACTGCGGCGTCGCTCCAGGTTTGGCCAACATGATCATAGGGCATTGTTCCGCGGAATTAGATGAGGTAGAGCGGGCTGAGTATCTCGTGGGCGGCCTGCCGAAACCGCGGTACTGGCCTTACCAGTACAGGGCGACATTTTCACCATTTGACGTTATCGAGGAGTACCTGCGGCCGGCGCGCATGGTGGAAGACGGCCGTGTCGTAGTGAAACCGGCGCTGTCGGACCCCGAACTGATAACCTTTCCCAAGGTCGGCACGCTCGAGGCGTTCAATACCGACGGCTTGCGCAGCCTGATCAAGACAGTCCCTGCCAAAAACATGAAGGAAAAAACGCTGCGCTATCCAGGGCATCGCGACCTGATGTGCGTCCTTCGTGACACCGGCTTCCTCGGCAAGGAACGAATTGAGGTAAACGGAACCTCCGTGGTTCCCCTGGATGTCACGGCGAAGCTGCTTTTTCCGATGTGGACGCGCCCGCCCGGCGAACCGGAATTCACCTTGTTGCGCGTGCTCGTGGAGGGTTCCTCCGACGGGCAGAAACGCCGCTATACCTATGATCTCTATGACGAGTACGATCCGATAAAGGACATGACCTCAATGGCGCGGACAACGGGATTTCCCTGCGCTATCGTTGCCCGCCGGCTTGTCGACGGCAGCCTGAGGATGCCGGGGATTCAGCCACCGGAGATGCTCGGCAAGAATGAGGGAATGCTGGC
>DASQID010000467.1:0-16917 GCA_035631775.1 Acidobacteriota bacterium | reverse complement strand
CAGGCTTACCAGCTCAGCTGCCTTGAGGGATCACATGCAACGCACCGGGCACGGCAGACCCGACAGAATCAAGGACGACTATGACGAGTTCGGTCTGGATCCTGAATATCTACAGAAGTGGTCCTGGTGGTTTCGCTTTCTTGTGCGTGTCTATTGGCGCGCGGAAGTGGAGGGTATGGAAAACATACCCCTAGCAGGACCGGCACTGCTGGTCGGCAACCACCGGGGGTTTATGCCATTTGATGGCGTGGTCCATCGATCGCTCATCCTGGCCGCAAAAGGGCGCCACATCCGATTCCTGGTGATACCCTCGCTCTTCAAGTTTCCCTTCCTCTCGGATTTCCTGATCAAACAGGGAGGTGTTGTTGCCAGCCGGGCCAACACACGGAAGCTTTTCGAGCGAGAGAACCTGGTCGGCATTTTCCCGGAGGGGATCAGCGGCGCCTTCAGGATGTACAAAGGCGCATATAAACTGGGCGATATGAGCCGAAATGCATTCGCCAAACTGGCTATTGAGCACGGCGTGCCCATCGTCCCCAGTGCGACCATCGGCCACGTCGAGATCTTTCCTATCCTTGCCAAGGTCCGCAGCTCGCTGATAGTTCGTGTGGCGGGCTGGCCTTTTCTGCCGATAACTCCCACCTTCCCTCTCCTACCTATTCCCTTGCCAACGAAATGGCATATCCGCTACCTTGATCCGGTTCCGGTGGACGGATACGTTCCGTCGGATGCAGAGGATCCCAAGGCGGTGAACGAGCTCGCGCGCGTTACCTGTGAAGTGATGCAGCGCAACATTGATGAGATGCTTCACCGCCGGAAACACATTTTCTTTGGCAGCATCTTCGACGGCCACAAACAGGTTGGCCAAACCAAAGCGGTGGACGCCGCCGGATGACCTCATTATTCCAGTTGATTCAACGAGCGTTCCAGGTCACGTGGATCTGCCTTCGGCATCTTTCTGTGATCGCTGTGGAACGGATGCTCGGACGCAGCGGCATAGCAGGCCCGGAACGGCTCCGACTTCTTCTGGAGGATCTGAGCGGCAGCTTCCTCAAGTTCGGCCAGATACTTTCGCTGCAAGTAGATGCACTTCCGCGTGCTTATTGCGACGCTTTGCTTAACCTGCTCGACCGTGTACCCCCTTTTGCCGCGGACCAGGTTCGCCAGATCTTCATGGGTGACATGGGCAAGCCGCCCGAATCACTCTATAAGGAATTCGACTACACGACTCTGGCCTCTGCCTCTATCGGCCAGGTCCACAAAGCCGTTCTGCCGGATTCCACCGTGGTTGCGGTCAAGGTCCAGCGTCCAGGCATCCGCGAGATCTTCAGGCGTGACACATTGCTGCTGAACGCATTCGTCCGGATTGTTTTTCTCTTGCGGATCAAGAGCATGTATTTCATGCGCGATCCGGTAAGGGAATTCAACGATTGGATCTTGGACGAGCTGGACTATCGCCGCGAGGCAAGCTATGCCGAGGTGCTGGGGCGAAATTCAATTGAAACTCCCTCGGAAAAGGTGCCGCGCATACATTGGCAGTTTACCAGCGAGCGTATCCTGACTCTCGACTTCCTCGAGGGCTACAGCGTTATGGAGTACCTCCGATTAGTCGAGTCCGGTAATCGGCAACGTCTCGCTGAACTCGAGAACATCGGTTTCGTGCCGTCCCGCTTCGTATCGAATGTGATCAACAATTTTCTCAGCGATGCGTTCAAGTTCGGTGTCTTTCACGCAGACCTGCATCCCGCAAATCTCCTGATCATGAAGAACAATGTGGTCGGTTATGTCGATTTCGGAATCGTGGGGAGCATGACACCTGAGGCGCGCAGGAAGCAGATTCAATTGAGCCTTGCTTACGTGCGCGGCAAAACCGAAGAGATTTACAATGCCTTCCTCAATGTTTGTACGATTACGGAAGGAGCCGATCTTCCCGGCTTCCGGAGGGAGCTCGAGCGGCGCTCCCGATTCTGGTATCGGGAACCGGCGATCGGAGGAGTGACACACTTCAGCCGCAGCCTGACCATCGCGATGATCGATCTCCTGACCCTGTGCCGTTTTTATGGCCTCCTGGTCGACCGGGAGATGATCAAGTACATACGCTCCTTGTTTCTTGCGGACGGCCTCGTATCGAGACTTGCGCCTGGTCTCGATCTGGCTCCTCAGATCCGTAAGTTGTGCGAGGACTTCATTACCCGGGAAGCGCAGGGTAAAATGTTGTCACGCGGTGCCGCACTCACATTTCTTGTGGACATTTCAGGGTGGCTGTTGGCAGGGCCAGGGAGGATGCTCAATGCCCTGGAATTGCTCGAGCGCAGGCAACTGCGCTTCCAGACCCGCTCTGAGCGCCGCCCTGGTCACCAGGAAGGGCTGAGGATCCAGGCGCTGTTTGCCGGCCTGGTCTGGATGCTCGTGGCGCTCGTGGTCTTTAACGCAAGACAGGGTATGCCGTTCGGATCGTCGGTCTTCGAATACATTGCGTTCGGATTCTGGGGCGCTTGGACTTTATGGACGGCGTATCTGCTGAAACGCCTGATATAAATGGTGTCTGGCGGATGACTTTCGTTTCACATAGATTATTCATGAACCCCGTGGAGTATCGACTCAGCGCCCGGTTTTAACCGAAGTCATGTGCGCGGCAGCTTTATTAAAATGGCGCCGCTCAGGCGCCAGGACACAAGGCAGGGATGGATTGAGAGCAGGGCAGGGGGGAATATGCAGAAGCTGATTATCTCAATGGCCAGACTCACGGCTGCGATGACCCTGTACGGTATCGAGCAGGTCCAGACGGCCTCTAATGTGACGCAGAGCGGCCAAGACCTCTTCAAAGTGGTAGACAACTTTGAAGGCACCCTGAATTCTATGACGGAGGTGCTCGAGAGCAGGCTCGACGATGGCAAGAGGGGCACGCTAAAGTCGGTCACGGACATCACCAAGGAGGTTGTGGGCAAGTCGTTCGACGGCGTGAACATGATGGATCCGCGCGGTTTCCTGCGCATGACAAACCAGATCTGGCAGAAATCCACGGAGGCGATGTCCGATTGGTTCGGTGGATCATCCAGAGACGACGGAGCCGAACCGAAACCCGCTGCGGACGTCCTGTCATGAGTTGTCTTAGGGGCTGTCAATGAATAACCTTTGCACTTTGGCGCGAGCGCCCGCCGCCGCGCCCCTTCGGGCTGCGGCCGCAGGCTTTGTTGCCAGTTCCTCACATACCACCCCGGGTATAGCTCGTCGCTCGCGTCTCGCCAACAGGCCCGGGGGCCAGCAGCAAATTGTAAACGTCATTCTTTGACAGACCCTTACTGCCTCCCATTGCCACGCAATCTCGCAAGGCGGGCTGCGAAGAATCTCAAAGAAGTGCAACCTTTTTGTGTTATCGTAGTTTATCTGCGTCTGCTTGGGTGTAGACAGCAAATGAACATGCTTGAGGAGGTCGTTAATGCAAAATCTGATCATCTCCATGATGAAATTCTCGGCCGCCGTGACCCTGTTCGGCATGGAGCAGCTCCAGAACACACTGAATATGGTAGAAGGCGAAGAAGACCTTTCGAAGACCATGGAACGATTTGAGCAGGCCATCAATTCGCTGACAGAGACCCTGACCAGCCGAATTGACGAGAAGAAGAAAGAGACGCTCAGCTCCATCACGAAGATGTCCGAGGATGTGGTGAATCGGACATTCGATGGTATGAGCATGATGGACCCGCGCGAAGTGATGCGTGCGACCAACGATTTAATCCAGAAAACCTCGGACACCACTGCGGATTGGGTCTCTAAGGCAGCGTCGGCCGTCGGGAAGTCATCGGACACTCCCAAGACTTCCGGCAAATCCTCCGGCAAGGGCGGGTAGAAGAGTATCGGAGGAGAATTGGAAGCCTTGGCGTCGGCTGTCGCGCACCGACCCGGCAAGGCTGTGCTGCAGGTACCGAAAAAGGTTCTCCCGATGGCGGTTTGGAGGAAATACGGCCTGCTTGCGCACCGCTTTACCGGCGCCCAGACAGTGAGTCCGCGCGTGGCGGCTCTACCTCGCGAAATTCGTTTCCGCCTGGCCCTCGAAGAGGGGGGCGAAACATTGGCCCTGTTCGGCCAGTATTTGGCCGGACGGGCGGATCTTCTTCCCAGTACCCACCTGCGCGAGCTCGGCAAGATCAGGATCCGTACGGAACCGCGCGCGCGGACGGTTATCGATCGGGAGCTGGGGGGGAGGATTTCGCAAGTGCATCCCGTCCGTGTGGAAGCAGGGCGCGAGATCTATATTGCCCGGGCTCAGGGCCGCAAGGTGGTGGTGGAAGCCTATGACGATCGGGCGGATGAATCGTCCATCGACAAAGCCCTGGGGGGAATGAGTCGCGAGGTTCGCGCGCTCCGAAACGAGCCTGAGAGCAGCATCGCCCAGCCCTCCGTGCTGGACCATTTTCGCGAGTGGTTGCTCCTGCAGTGCAATATCGAGCGCAAGAGAGCCATTCTCCAGAATCTGGAATTGAGCCCCTCCAACACTGTCTGCCGCTACCCGCGCGTGATTCCGGAGCTTCAATCCCCGCGGTGTCTGTCCTATGAGGCCATGGAGGGCGCGCCTCTGGCGTTCGAGCCGGCGCAGTCCGCCGCATCCATCCAAGACGACCTGGGATTGGCCGTGGAAGGGCTTCTCGATCAGTCGCTCTTTCTATCTCTTATTGACGCTGAGATGCATTTCGACAATTACCTTGCTCTTCCGGAGGGTCGTCTCGGGTTCAGCTGGGTACCTGCGCTTGCCCCCGTTCCGGTGGAATGGAATTACGAATTGCTTCAGTATATGGCCAGCACCGTTGCAGGTGACAGCCCACGTGCCCTTCACATGCTGTCCCGGATTTCATCCAACACCGACCCTTTTGCCCAGGAACAGCATCTGCTGCGGGAGCTGTCCAGCCTTCAGCCGGAATTGAAGATCAACCTGGTGACGCCGGAGTCGGTTACGGCCATGGAAAATTACTGGCGCGCGCTGGCCAACACGAGGATGATCGCCCCCCTGTTTCTCGAACTTTTCCATCGTCAGTGGGTGATCATAGGGCAATACAATGGAGATATGATTCCGAAATCCGACCTGATCGCGGAATCACTCTGGCCGGTAGTCGCCCGAATCCTCCGATTGCGCTTTTCGGAAACGATGTCCTTTGAGAAGGGCAAAGAGTGGGTAGCCGGGTCGGGGCTGCTTTTCCTGGGCGCGGCCCGCCAGGTCGGGGCGACCTTGGAGCAGGTGCGTGACAATGACCTGGCGGTCGTACTCGATCAGCAGGCGAGTTCCGGCAGCGATGCGCGTTCGAACCGCCGCGTTGGATCCCTGATTCGTTCGGGAGTAGCGCTTGTTGTTTTTCTCCTGGCGCTGCAGGTGGCACTCAACTCACGGGGAAGCGGGCTTCAGCTCGCCGCCGGGATTACGGCGATAGTGTCGGCGGTCATCCTGTCCATCTTCGTAGCCAGGATTGAATGACTTCCTCAAGGGTGTTGTGGGTGTCCGCAAAATTTGGGTAAGACTATTCCATAAGATTTGCGTAGTTGGTACAGTTCTCGCTCGCGACCTTCGGGGTGAAAAGAGACGTTCATGATCAGATCCGTTCTGCATATTGAGGCTCCTCGCGATCACGTTTTCGCCGTTCTCGCAGACTATCAGCGTTATAAGGAGTGGTTCCCGGGCTGCGAGCAGTCTGCTGTTGTCTCCCGGGCTGACGGCAGGGTGGATGCAGAGTTTGTCCTCAACTTGGTGAAGAAGGTCCGGATCGGTATGCGCTTCGAAGCCCAACCGACACGAACGTTGCGCTTTCACATGATAGCGGGAAAGGACCTGAGGTCTTACTCCGGGTCCTACCGGCTCGTGGATTCAGCCCACGGAAGGGGGACCATCGTGATCGCGGAGATGTGGATCGATATCGGCATCTTTGTCCCACAGTTCATCATCGAGCATGTTGCCAAGAAATCCATGAACGAAACGTTCCTCTCGCTGCGCCGGTATATCAGCCGGCAGGCGGCCGCCCGGATTCCCGACAGTCCCGCTGCTCCCCAACGGGCGTGAGTCTCGGACAAACCGTTCTGCCATGAGATGCGCGACTAGCATGAGGTTGTCCTGAATAATCAGGAGAATCTGCTCGGTACAATCCATGTAATTGGTCGGGCGCGCCGCTTTTGCCGCGACGAACCGTTCAGACTCCTGAAGGATTTTTGACAATGGGGTCGTCTCTTTGGATTCCAGGTTGATCGTTTTTTGCGGCAAGGGAGGTGTGGGCAAGACTACCCTAAGCCTGGCCTTCGGCCTGTGGAGCGCGAATAAGGGATTGAAGACGGTCGTTGTATCCTCCCACCCGCTGCCAGAGCTGGCAGTCACCGTATCCCTTCAGGGACTCAAAGACCAGTACCCCGTGGCGGCGGCCAACCTTTTCATAGTGCACATCGATCCCCGTGAGGAACTCGCAAATCAGGTGAGGCAGCAGGTCCCTTCCCCCTTTCTCGCCAGGGCTGTTCTTTCCAGCCGCATTTATCAGAGCCTTATCGAAGTGGCTCCCGGACTGAAGGAGCTTGTATTCCTGGGGCGTTTAGGGCATCTGGCAGAGAGGAAGTCCGATGAACGCACCTCCACCGAGTTCGACGTCCTGATCTGGGATGCGCCGGCGACGGGCCATTTTCTTCAGACATTGATGGTGTCGCGGAATTTTGACACTTATCTGTCCGGTCCTTTTGCGCTCATGGGCAAGGAGGTTTTTCAGTTCATGGCTACTCCGGGCAAGGTGAGGTTTTACCCCGTGAGCACGCTCGAAGAGATGGCCGTCGAGGAGACCATCGAGTTGTGCGGCCGGCTGGAGCGTGATCTGACACTCAAGCCGTCAGGAGTCGTCTGTAACCTCACCTCCCCCCTGCTGAATTCCGTGGACAGCGAGTATGAGGAGCTGACCCGTCGCCTGCTCCGGGAAAATCCTCATGCGGCCGGTTTCCAGTTCATCCTTGATCGGCATGCGCTCGAGCGGCAGCTCTTTCAGCGTCTACGCGCCGCGATCAGCACCGCACTGCACATCGTCGAGCGCAGGGGAGGCTGCGATTCGGACCTTGGATTGCTGATGGCCCTCGCCGGTGTTATCGGGCCACGCCTGGGGGATGCATGCCTGTGAGGATCCGGATTTTTTTGGGGACCGGGGGTGTGGGAAAGACATCCGTCACTGCAGCTGTGGCGCTGAAAACCGCGTTGGAAGGGAGCCGGTGCCTGGTTCTCACCATTGATCCGTCCCTGCGTCTGAAAACAGCCTTGAAGCTCGATTCGTCGCTCCAGGAGCAGAAGGTCTCGCTTGAGGGCTATACAGGCCGGGGAGAGCTTTGGGCTGCCCTTCTCGATGTGCGAACCACTCTCGACCGCGCGGTACGGCTTTATGGCGCGCCCGATCAAGTCGAGCATGTCCTCCAGCACCCCATTTATCAAATCCTCATCGCCTCTCTCGCCGGCATGCAGGAACTCATGGCGATAGAGCGCATCGACCAAGCTATACAGGATGGCTTCGAAAACCTTTTCATCGACACCGCTCCCTCGCGGCACGCCTTTGAATTCCTGGACAAGCCGGAGTTGTTTGCCAATCTGGTCTCAATACCGGTCGTCCGGTTTGTGGGCCGGACCTATAAGTGGTTTGAAAAGTCACCACTCTCCAGCCTCGGACGAAAGACGATTGAGCTCTATCAGCGAGTCGAGCAGATACTCGGTTCGACCCTAGTACGCCAAGTCCTCGATTTCTATTCGATCTTTCGCAGCATTGCGGAAGGCTATGCGGATCGTGCCGTCCGGACGGCTGCGCTCTTCCATGACCCTCGGGTTACCACCTTCACCGTCGTGACTACTCCGTTTAAGGCGAGGAACGACGGACAGTACTTCTGGAGCGAACTGCTCAAACGGAAATTCACAGTCGACAGCATGATCGTGAACCGCGTGTGGCCCGAGATCCAGGATGGGCTTCAGCCCGGAGCTTCTCCGCTTGCCCAGGACCTTCTCGCTTGGTATCGTAGCGTTAGCACGGCCCACAACCAGATCTGGGCCGGGATTTCGCGGGATTTCTCGAACAGGATTGCAGCACTGTCTGCGCTCCCCGAATTGCCAAAGGATGTTGACGGGTTGAGGGCCTTGCACCAGATTGCGCTCAATCTCGGCGATCACTGCCTGGGGACAAGCTGAGGTTCATTCCCCTTGGCGGAGAATTCTCAATCCATGACCGATAGGAACTTGGCATGAGTAACCATGAGCAGTACGACGTCGTCATTCTAGGCGCTGGGCTTGCGGGATTGTCACTGTGCCGTCATCTCCTGCTCAACGGCAAAGACAGGAGGATCCTGCTCCTCGACAATCGCGCCGAGCTGCCCGGGTCGAAGCAGAAGGTGGGAGAGTCCCTGGTGCAGGCCGCGGGATACTACTTCACGCGCATACTGGATTTGGAGGAGCACCTCCTGCGCGAACATTATCCAAAATACAACCTGCGCTTTCACTGGAAAACTGCCGGGCGTCCGAACACCGACATTACCGACTATTCGCATTCGTATCTCGGCAAGAGTTCGAATGTTTCGACTTACCAGCTGAATCGTAACAAGCTGGAAGAGCAGCTTTTATCCCTGGCCCTCGAAGATCCACACGTCACGTTGTGCGCTCCCGTTACCGCCCTGCAACTGGAGTTGTCGGAGAATGGACCACATCGCATAGGTTTTCAGAAGGAGGGGACGGCGCTCGAGGTTCATGGAGAATGGGTGGTCGATACCACGGGCCGTTCGCAGATCCTTAAGAAGAAAAAATCCCTCAAGATGGAGAGCCCCATCCGCCACGGCTCTTCGTGGTGCTGGGTAGAGGGCCTTGTGAATATTGAGAAGCTGACGGACCTCCCTCCGAGCGAGATTCGCCGGAGGCGCGACGCCCGGAAGCAAGGATTGTTTCCCGTCTGGCTTGCGACCAACCATTTCTGCGGAGAGGGCTTCTGGTTCTGGATTATTCCACTCAAGGGCATGACGAGCCTGGGCGTTGTCTATCACAGTTCTCTCTATCCGCACGAGAATTTTTCAACCGCCGAAAGAATGATCCGCTGGATCTGTGCCCAGTTCCCGTTGTTCCAGCGGGATCTGCCGAAGCGAACGATAGTCGACAGCGCAAGGCTCACGGATTTCGCTTACGACTGCAGACAGACCATAAGTCCATTCAAGTGGGCCATGAGCGGTATGTCGGGACGATTTTCCGATCCGCTCTATAGTCCGGGATCGGATCTGATCGCCTTCTATAACACCTTTATCGTGGACGCCATATTGGAGAGCGACCCCGATCAATTAAAGCTGAAGAGCGAAATATACGAGGCAATGATGAGAGTGCTCTACGAGGCCTATGTGCCATCATTCTCGGTCAGTTACGACGCGCTCGGGGATCAGGAGATCTTCACGCTCAAGTACGCTTGGGAATTGGCGGTCTATTTTGCATTCTACACATTCCCGTTTATCAACGATCTCTTTACCAATTTGGGTTTCGCGAAATTCTTCTTCCGGAAATTCGCCCGGCTTGGACCCATAAACGGAAATCTGCAGAAGTTCCTCAGCGACTACTACCAATGGAGGAAGTTGCTGCCGCCTCGTGAACAGCCGATTGCCAATGACTTCCTGAGCCTGACGCCCCTGAGGCGGACAGAGGCCACGTATTACAAAACCGCGCTTACAATCGATGCCGCGGAGGAAGAGATCGAGGGACACATCAACAACCTGAGAGAATTTGCACGCTTTATCTATGCCTACGTTACCTCTGTGGTCGTCGGAGATAATCAGGCCCTCCTGAATCGTAGCTTTGTGAGCAGCATCAAGTTGAGCAGCCACACATTCAATCCGGACGCGCTGCGCCAGGCCTATGCCTCCCGCGCCGGCGGCAGCGATACGTACGATTGGAATCTGGATCCGTTCGTAATGGAAGATTTTCGTACCCAGGTTGTCGAGCTGCCTCAGGCGTCGCCAAGATGATTTGCGGCACTCATGAAGAAGCCACTGCCAAGATGCGAAGGCGCCGCGCGAATCGTCCGCGCTAACTTAAATAGTGTTGACAGGATGCGGCGTCTCCTGATAGTTTTTTCGAGCCATGTCAGTCAAGGGATTGAAAGAAGAATCGGCTGCCACATTTATTAATATCCTCTCTGTAGTACTTGTACTTATTAACGGCATCGCCATCCTTATCCGCGCTCTGCGGTTCGGATGATGGCAGCAGAACTGGTTAAAAACCAGTGGCCGTCACCCGAACCGGGTGACGGCCTTTTATTTTTTGGGGGATTCGGCAGGACGGACCCTCCACGGAGTGATCCGGAATTGGATAGCCCTTCCGGACTTGAGAAGTATCGGAGTAACTGCCCCTCCAGATAAGGGGATGAGGAGAACCGCCCGGCACACGGAGAGAGTAAAATGACAACAGATGCACAGCAGCCCGAACAGGGGGGCCAGATCCAGACAACAAGGACCCTCTCCATACTTGTCGAAAACCGCTTTGGAGTCTTATCGAGAGTTGCCGGGCTGTTCAGTGCGCGCGGCTATAACATCGAGAGCCTGGCCGTAGCCGGCAGTTTCGAGCCAGGTTTGTCCAGGATAACCATGGTAGTTCGATGCGAGCCCCTGTTTGTCGAGCAAATACTCAAGCAGGTGAACAAACTCGTCGATGTGGTGGAGGCGGTCGATCTGACGGATACCAACTGCGTCGAAAGAGAGTTAATACTGGTACGCGTGCACGCCCCTGGGGAGAAGCGGACGACATTGCTCACCGAGGCTGAGATCTTCCGGGCCCGTGTTGTAACTGCTACTCCTGAAAATTACGTGTTCGAGGTGACTGGAGATACGGGAAAGGTGGAGGCGTTCCTGGATGTCGTGCGCCCCTATGGTATCGATGATATGGTCAGGACTGGAAAGGTGGCTCTTCACCGCAAACTGACCGCAAGGCAGGGAAGAAAGAAGGAAGCCGCATCGGCGGCAAGGTAGCGAGCACCGCACGTCGGATTGGGGAGCCATTTGAATCCGCAATCCGAAATCCGCGATCCGCAATTTGAGGGGGAAAACCCGACATGAGAGCAGAGGTGGAACCGTTTCCGCATCCTCTCGCCGGTAAGCGAATGACCGGCGCCGAGATGATCATCCAAGTCCTGGCAGAGCAGGGAGTGGATACGATCTTTGGCTACAGTGGTGGAGCCATCCTTCCGACTTATGATGCGATATTCCGATACAACGCCGAGCAGGAGCGGAAGTCCGGCTGCCAGATCCGACTGATCGTACCGGCTAACGAACAGGGAGCCGGGTTTATGGCGGCGGGATACGCCCGTGCCAGCGGGAAGGTTGGGGTCTTCCTGGTGACCTCCGGACCCGGCGCAACCAATAGCGTGACACCCATACGCGACTGTATGGCGGATTCGATACCCGCCGTCCTGATCTGCGGTCAGGTTCCGCGTCACGCCATTGGTACCGACGCCTTTCAGGAGGCTCCGGTCTTCAACATCATGAGTCCGTGCGCCAAGCATGTGTTTCTTGTCGAGAACCCGGATGAACTCGAGGCTACAGTGCGCACCGCGTTCGAAATCGCCCGGAGTGGCCGTCCCGGTCCCGTCGTGATCGATGTGCCCAAGGATGTCCAGAACTGGGAGGGCACGTTCCACGGCGAGGGGCATCTGCACTTTCGTGGATATGAATCACGACTGCAAAAACTGGAAGCCTCCCGCGTGTCCGAAGAGAAATGCGCCGCATTCTACGACCTTTTGCGCAAGAGCGAGCGGCCGCTGATTTATGCGGGCGGCGGCGTTATCAACAGCAACGCTGCGGAGCAATTGCGGGCCTTTGCCGCTACGGTGCAGATTCCGGTCGTTACTACCTTGTTGGGGATCGGGGCGATGGACACGATTCATGATTTATCGCTTCGCATGCTGGGCATGCACGGGACTGCCTATGCCAATTACGCCGTCGAGGATTGCGACTTTCTTATCGCCGTCGGCGCACGCTTTGACGACCGGGTTGCGGGAAAGGTGCACGAGTTTGCTCCCAGGGCGCGGTTCATTGCGCATCTGGATATGGATGCCGCCGAAATTGGGAAGGTAAAACGCGTCAACTGGTCCTTCGTCGGCGATGCCAAGGTCGGCCTCAACGATCTGCTTCAAGGGCGGAAAAACTTCAAGAAGGATTTTTCCAAGTGGCTTGCACACGTGCGTCAGCTCAAGAAGAGACACGCCCTCGACTACGACAGGGAGAGCGAAAAGATACAGCCCTATTTCGTGATCGAATCTCTGAACCAGATCACGCGGGGCCAGGCGATCATAACGACGGGTGTCGGTCAACACCAGATGTGGGCCGCCCAGTATTTTGATTTCAAGCAGCCGCGCTCCCTCCTGACTTCCGGCTCAATGGGCACGATGGGCTTCGGCCTCCCCGCGGCGATTGGGGCGCAGATAGCCTGCCCCGATCGACTCGTCATCGATGTGGACGGAGATGGCAGCCTTCGAATGACGCTGGGAGAACTCGAAACGGTCACAACTTATGATCTCCCTGTCAAGGTTCTGCTTCTGAACAACCTGGGAGATGGCATGGTGCGCCAGTGGCAGAAGATGTATTTTGGCAACCGTTTTTCCGGTACCGACAAATCGCTTCACTCGAAAGACTTTGTGAAGGCCGCCGAGGCTGACGGCTTCAAGTATGCGGTACGCCTGACGGAGAAGGAAAAAGTCGGCGAGACACTAAGGGCGTTTGTCGAGTTTCAGGGCCCCGCATTTCTCGAGGTGATGATCGATCAGGATGCGTGCGTCTATCCGATGGTAGGTCCCGGGATGGGATACAAAGAGATGGATACGGGCGAATTTATAGCCAGCCGGCCGGTAGCGGCTCAAAGCTCGAGCGATGACCTCGACATGACCAAGATTCCCGATCTCTTTTGACAGTTCCCGGTTCGCAGTAGCCGAAGACCGCCAGCCGACTGCGAACCGGCTCGCGAACGCACTTTGGCAGGCCTGTCATCTCTTTGTGGTAACATTTACCCCAACGAGACGGGTACTCAGATAATCATTCCCTTCTGCATTGGAGGCACTATCGACATCCAAATCATCCGGTTGTGCCGCACCCTCTCCGCGATTGCCGATGCCATGAGACCACTGGTCGCATGGCAGGACGTGCTCAACACGATTCTACGCACGCTCGTTGAAGAACTCGGGTACATGGCGGCATCCGTGCGGCAGGTTGATGCCGAATGCCGGACGCTCATGGTTATCGGTGCCGTCGGCTTGAGCCAAGAGTATCTTGCCAAGGGCGCGGTGGAAGTAGACAAGAGCGGTCTCGATCGCGAGGTGCTCGAAGGGAACGTTGTCGATGTGCCCGACGTCCGCTTGGATAACCGGCTTCAGTATCCGGAGGCCGCCGTACACGAAGGCATCGGCAGCATCCTCGCTGCGCCTCTTGCGCTCAGAGACCGGGTCATCGGGGTACTGCGCGTCTATTCGGCACAGCCGCGCCAGGCGCCTGAGATCGAGAGGCACTTTTTGCAGTCGGTAGGCAAATTGACGGCCCGTGCTCTGATCAGCGCCCAGCGGACCGAATCATTGCGCAACATTACCCGGCAGATAGGCTCTTCCCTGGATGTGCACGAGGTTCTGGCCGCAATTCTGCGCCGGACGGTTGGTGAGATGAACTTCAAGGGCGGCATCATCCGGCTGCTTGATCCGGCTGGCCAGCATCTGGAGTTGGCCGCGGCCACCGGGGTCAGCCAGGCATACCTGAGCAAGGGTGTCGTAGAGGTGGAACGCAGCGCGGTGGATCAACAGCTTCTTCAGGGGCAGTCGGTCATGATCTACGATGTTGCCAGCGACCCTCGGTACCAATATCCCCAGGAGGCCTTGAGAGAGGGGATCCGATCGGTCCTGGCTGTACCTCTTATAGCCCCTGACCGTTCGAGTCCCGAAGGACACAAGATCATCGGAGTGCTTCGCGTCTATTCCGCACAGCCGCACCGCTTCGGTGAGGAGGAAGTCGCGTACCTCCACTTCATAGCCAGTCTGGGTGCCATCGCCCTCCAGAATGCCCGGCTGTACGATGAGCTGCACAGGCGCGTCGATTCACTCCAGCCGGACGAAAACGGCTGGCAGCGTATCGTGTAGGAAAGGAACGCGCTTTCCCGGGGCCGACTCGTGTGCGGATTCAGAAGGGCCAGAATATGGGAACAACAACCAGGATCAGCACGAACATAATGGCGGTGAGGTAGCCGCCAACCCGCGCATAATCGGCAAACTTGTAACCGCCGGGCCCCATGACGAGTACATTGGCAGGGTGACTGACCGGGGTGAGAAAGGCACTCGATGTTCCGAGGATAACGGCCATCGCGAGCGGGTAAGGGCTCACACCCATCTGGCTGGCTGCACTCAGAGCGATGGGAGCGAGGATTACAGCGGTTGCCGCGCCGGACATGGCTTGTGCCAGCAGCATCGACATGAGGTAATATCCCGCAAGAACCGCGTGATGTCCCAGCGGCGCCAGCGTGTGAAGCATGTTGCGGGAGATCAGGCTGGCAGCCCCGCTCTTTTCCAGAGCGGTGCCCATGGAAAGCATTCCCGCAATCATGACCACCGACTTCCATTCTATCGCGCGGTATCCTTCTTCCATTCTCAGCGCACCGGACGCGACCATGAGCATTGCCGCCGCCAACGATGCTGTGGCAATGCGCACAATGCCGAAGCCGGATAGCGCCACCATCAACACCATCGCCAAAATTGCCCACGGCGCCTTGTCGGGCTGCACTATCTCCTCGGAGATTTCGGGCTCATCGAGCAGGATAAAGGTGCGTTCGGCGCGGAGCAGTTTTAGCCTTTGCCTTGGTCCCTGCACGAGTAGTGCGTCCCCAAAGCGCAACGGCAGGTCAGGCACCCCCTGACGGATCGGTTGACCTTCGCGGCGCAGTGCGAGGACCGTCAGTCCGAACTTCTCCCGGAAATGAATATCACGCAGGCTGTTTCCCACAACGTCGGCGTACGGTGACACGATCACTTCTACGATTCCAATGTCCCGGTCCGCAAGGTCTACATAAGGCGTTGTTCCAGCCTTCTCGCACACCAGTCCGAGGCTTTCCTGAGTCTGTCGCAGGAGGGAGTCATCCCCTTCGAGCAGGAGGTGGTCCCCCGCCTTCAGCTCCTCCCCGCGAGGGGGAGAGAGTTTGATGCGTCCGCCGCGCAGAATACCCACAATGTTCAGGTTGTAAGTCTGCCCCAGCTGGCTTTGCGCCACCGTTTTCCCATCGAGGGACGAGCCGGCGAGAATGCGCGCCTCGAACAACAGTTCGGGCACCTGATAAAGTTTGGCCAGATCCGCAGGCAACCTCCGCACGGGGGTTCTTTCTTCGTTTGGATAGTTGGGCAGCAACCTGCGCCCCACGAGCACCATGAAGGCAATTCCGGCGATGGTGAGCAGACTGCCGATCCGGAAAAAGTCCCAGAGCGTGAAACTGGTGAGGCCCCTGTCGTGCAGAGCGTCGTTGACTAGTATATTCGTGGTTGTGAAGAGGGTGGACATTCCCCCAAGAAACGTGCCGAATGAAAGTGGAATGAGGAGCTTTGATGCACTGATCCTTGTCTGCCTGGCAATGCTGGACAGGCCCGGCAGCAATACGGACGCAGATGCAATATTGTTCATCACCAGCGAGAGTGCGGCCGCCGCGGCCATGGTCACAGCCACCAGACGGCCTTCGCTCTCACCGGCGATGCGCAGCAGGCGCCTGCCGATCCACGCTGCGACTCCCGTATTTGTCAAACCGGCTGTGACCAGAAATATAGATGCGATCGTGATTACCGCGGGGTTTCCAAAGCCGGCCAGACCCTCCTGGACATGCAGGGTGCCTGTGAGAAGTAGCGTCAGGACGACGAACAAGGCCACCACATCCGGTCCGACCCTGTTGGTGATGAAGAGGCCGAGCGAAACAAGCAGAGTTGCCAGTACGACGATTATTTCAAGGTTCACGGGTTGGAAGCATAGGAGTTTCGTATTCAGACTGGCAAGGAAAAAGCAAAGAGCTGTCGTCGGATGACGGCAGGCAGCGGGCAGTCTTCCATCAGTACAATGGATCGGCTCAATGCTGCCTTCTGCTTGACCTTGCGGGTCCAGGACCTGAGGCTGCTGACCTTCACTGGTGGAGACGAACTATACCGGTGGCCAATCGCTCTTCTCTCTCTTAAATCCTTCCGAGAACAGGTAATATTCTACGTATTGAGAAGTGCGGCTTCTTCAGCGAGGTCTTGAATGTCATCTGAGAATCTTATTCTCGAGAGGCGCGGTCGAGTGGCCGTAATAAGAGTGAACCGGCCCGACAAAATGAACGCTCTCAATGTTGCCACTCGCAGGGAATTGCTGGCCGCCTTCGAGCAACTCCGGAACGACTCCGAGGTGCGCGTTGCGGTTATCACCGGTGCCGGCGATAAGGCCTTCATCGCAGGGGCGGACATCAGCGAGTTTTCTGGAGGTACCGCACTGGGGCAAAGGGAGGTCATGCGGAACCACAGAGCGTTCGACATAGTGGAAGATTTTCCCAAGCCGGTCATTGCCATGATCAATGGTTATGCGCTGGGCGGAGGTTGCGAGCTTGCACTGGCATGTGATATCCGCATTGCCTCGACCAAGGCGAAGCTGGGGCAACCTGAAATCAAGCTCGGAATCATTCCGGGCGGCGGCGGGACGCAACGGTTGCCGAGGCTCATAGGCGAAGGGAAGGCGATGGAGTTGATCCTCACAGGGGACATGATTGGCGCGGAAGAGGCCCTGCAACTCGGATTGGTCAATCGCGTGGTGTCGCCTGAAGAACTCGAGTCCAAGACGATCGAGTTGGCCAACCGGATCGCCGAGATGAGCCCCGTCGCACTGATGGCAGCCAAGCAGGCGGTGAAAAACGCCGCCCGTCTTGAT
>DASQID010000466.1:0-5212 GCA_035631775.1 Acidobacteriota bacterium | reverse complement strand
TGGCGAACAAGGCCACCCGCGCGTGGGCTTTCCGGGACAGCCAGGTGAGGGTCCCGGCACTCTCGTCGTCGGGATGAGCCGTAGTCTGGAGCACGCGGACATAGACTGGTAACCCTTCGAGCGAGTCAAGAATTCCGGCGGTGCCGCGCTCCTCCGGAAGCGGGTATGTGTTGTGGTTCTCGGCTTGGATCGGAGCCAGGAGGACGACAACAGCGAGGATGACAGAAAGCCAACGAAGTTTCATAACGGCCTCTGCTGTGATTGTTCCCAGGTAAGCCCGGCCCTGCCGGGGGGAGGCACAGAGTCAGACGGACCCAGGAGTCAATTTTTCGATCTTACTCGGAGCCTTTGACTCTTGAGGGTGTTTATGGGAAACCCCCTCTCCAAGAATCAAAAAAACAACCATGCCGCGATCAAGCCAGTGCCATCACGCGGTGTGCGAAGCTGTCAAGCTTCATAAAGGAGTATATGGCCTTCATCACCTCAGGGCCACCGCGTGACAGGAAGTGGCAAATTCCCAGCTCACGTTCCTGCAGGTTTCTGTTCGGATAGCAGGTGTTGACGAGGAGTTCACCCCTTTTGAGCAGATCGACGTTTTTTCGCGCTTCGCTTTGAACCGCTTTCGCCCGCAGCCCATCCAGATGGTGAAAGATCTTTCGTTTTGCCGTATCCATAGCCGGCCCCAGCGAGGGGTCCGTGGCCGTCACTATCGGACGAAGGCCCTCGAACTCGCCCTCCAGTTCCTTCGGCAAGGCAGCCAGAATGCCGCTCGCACTTGCGCTGCCCGATGCGCTCAGCATTATTTCGAGCACGTGCTCCTTGCCCCGGAAACAATCTTCCAACGAAAGCCCACAACGCACCATCAATTCTGCCAACTCCGCCTCGAGCAGTGTAAGACTGACCCTTGGCCAGACGACCGGCATGGGCCGATCGAACCTCCGGTACAGTGGCTCCGCCTGAGCAAGATAGGCTATCTCTCCTGGACCTCCCACGTAGCAGAGCGTAGGGAGAAGTGTGTCTTGAACTAAAGGGCGCAAGAGAACATTTGGGCTGAAAAGATGCGGTGATTCGGAGATCTTTCCAAGCAACTGGTTGAGGCTGAATTGGAGGGAGGTACCTTTCAGGACGAAATCCGTTCCGTCCCGGGCAAGAGCTCTCCGCTCGCCCTGTTCGAGCAAGAACAAGAGTGTCGAGTTGTCCGGAACGCTTGCCTGTGGCTGGAATCCCGCCGTCTCGAGCTCGCGGGTTCGGCGTGTCAGCAGGCCACGAAGATCCTCTCCCTCACTCAGAACCCTCTGAAAAACAGACGAAACCAACCGCTTCGCGTCGGCATCCTGTGGATCGAGCAAGATCAGGCCGTGTCCCGTAAAGAGGCCCGCCATGAGACTGCCAAACGCATCGGCGAAACTGGACCCGGGGCGGTAAGCTGCTTCCAAGAGTGAGCGAATCTGTTCCTTCCATTCGGATCCTGGTAATCGCGAGAGGTAATCTTCAGTGGCCTCGCGGATTGATTGTGGGAACTCGATCGAGCCCACAGGATGTGTGGATTCCCGAACATCCCCAAAGAGCAGTTTCCGATAGTCTATTACTTGAATTGAGGAATCGCGCTCAACCACCGTGCAGCGGGTCACTTCCGCAAGATCGTGGTCGTCGGCATCCAGCCAGAAAACCGGAACGGCCATTATGTTCCGAGCCCGAAGGTCTTCGGCAATTTGGATGGCGGTAAACGCCTTGTAAATGGTGTAGAGAGGGCCTGTGAAGAGACCCGCCTGCTGACCCGTCACCACTGCAAAACAGTCCGGACGGCTTAGTTCCTCGATGTGCTGCCGGCAACGGGCATCTCCTCCAAACCGCTCATTCTGCCTACTGAGGATCGAGTTGATCTCCGGTCTCGGAACGACATTGTGGCCGAGTCCTGCGCGCGCGAGAGCGACGAGGGCCTGGAAGGTCGGCGCGTGCTGGTAAAAAGACACCGCCGCGGGATTGAGATCCAGGTAATTCAGGAAGAGACTCGACTGACTTGGAATCCTGGAGAAGGGGAGTTCTGCCACGGTAGCTCTATCGTTCATGAATCATCGTGTGAGAAGTACCCCTGCGATATGACATCCCTGGGGTGTCCGTATCGGGTGAGTCACCTCGGTGGGGCGATAGTGCTGATGAGTATCTGGGTTTTTTGCGAGTCCTCATTGTATGTAATCATGATGAATTTCGGCTTGCCGTCTATTTGAGTCTGAAAGACAGCGGAGGGGATTCCCTGTTTCGTGGTTTCCAGGACCTGGGTTTTTCCTTTCAGTTGCTCCTTGTAGAAGCCTATTACTTTGGCAGGGGGATCGTCCGTGCGATAGGTCACCGCTTTTACCAGCCTCGCCTTGTCGCGCGGCGAAAGACGCGCCGCAAAACTGTCTTTGTCGGTAATGGAACCTGGATAGAGAGGAACGCCGAGTTCAATGGGAACAAACTGCGGACGGCTCCGGTAATATGCGATTCCGCCGACGATCGCGGCGGCGGCGAGAATGCTCAGGACTGCAGTCTTCATGCAGGTTCTCCTCAGGACCTTCCACCAATCGCCTTATGAATCACCCCCTTGGCCGAGTGATTCCAAGGCGTCAAGGTCAGGGTGCTTTCCGCCTCACGACTGCCTCTTACGATAGCTGGTCATGCGCGTGCCTGCAAGGTTGAGAAGTGCTTCCACCTTACTGGGAAGGCCGAAGAGGTTTATGAAGCCCTCCGCTTCCTTTTGGTTGTAAACCGCATCCTCACCAAAAGTGGCCAGATCTTCGCGGTAAAAAGAGTAGGGGGACTTCCGGCCGGCGATTATGATGTTTCCCTTGTAGAGCTTCAGCCGGACCGTGCCGGTCACCCTCGACTGGGTCGAGTCGATAAATGCATCCATGGCATGGCGCAAGGGTGTGAACCATTGGCCGTTGTAAACCAGCTCAGCGTATTTTCCGGCAAGGATATCCTTGTAATGCATGGTTGTACGATCCAGCGTCAGGCTTTCCAATTCACGGTGTGCAGTCAATAGGAGAGTTCCTCCGGGAGTCTCGTAGACCCCACGCGATTTCATGCCCACGAGGCGATTCTCAACGAGGTCGACACGGCCTACCCCGTGAGCGCCTCCGATTGCATTCAGGGTTTCAAGCAATTGAACTGGACCCAGCGCTTTACCGTCCACTCCCACCGGCGTCCCCTTATCAAATTCGATTTCTACGTATTGTGGAGTGTCTGGAGCCCTTTCCGGGGAGACTGTGAGCACATACATTTTGTCCTCCGGCTCACACCATGGATCCTCCAAAATCCCCCCTTCGTGGCTCAGGTGCCAGAGATTCCTATCCTCGCTGTAGATTTTGTCCTTTGATGCCTTGATGGGAATCTTCCTGTCCTGGGCGTAGTCGATCGCGTCCTGACGGGACTTGATGTCCCATTCGCGCCACGGAGCGATGATGCGCAGTTTGGGATTCAGCGCCTTGTAGGCGAGCTCGAAGCGCACTTGGTCATTGCCTTTTCCAGTGCAGCCGTGGGCAACGGCTTCGGCCCCCTCCCTCTCTGCGATTTCCACTTGCCGCCGGGCAATGAGTGGCCTGGCAAAGGAGGTCCCCAGGAGATACTTCCTCTCATAAACGGCTCCCGCGCGCAGTGTGGGAAAGGCGAATTCGCGCACGAACTCCTCGCGCAGGTCTTCGATAATGCACTTCACCGCTCCGGTCTAAAGAGCCTTCTCTTCCAGTCCCGAAAGCTCCTCCCCCTGCCCGATGTTAGCCGCAAATGCTATGACTTTTGCTCCATAGTGGTCCTTCAACCAGGGGATAATGATCGATGTGTCGAGGCCACCACTGTATGCTAGAACGACTTTGTCGATCTTCATTGTTCTGACTCTCCCGATTCAAACTGTTTGAGGCGGAAGGAGCGAAACCAAACGTTTCAATTCGGCAGCCCGATCCTTCGGACAGACCAGGAGCTTTCCATGTACGTGCACGATCACCAGATCCGAAACGCCGAGTGTTGCCACGAGGCAGTTGTCTGAATAGATGAGGCAACCCGACGAATCGACAGAGACGCCGTGGCCGATGGTCAGATTCCCCAGGGCATCTCCAGGCAGCGCCCTGGCCAGGGCGGCCCAATTGCCGATGTCATCCCAGACAAACTCCGCGGGAACCAGCCGCAGGCCTGAGGCCTTTTCCAGAATGCCGAAGTCTATGGACATCCTCTGCAGCCCGGAGAATATCCTGGCGACCTCGTCTTGCGTGTCATCACGTCCTAGCAGCGGCCTCAGCGCGGAGAGACCATGATAAGTCTCCGGCATGTGTTTCCGGAAAAGCTCCAGCAAGGTCTGGTTTCGCCAGAGGAACATGCCGCTGTTCCAGAAGTAGCTTCCTGAATGGATGTAGTCTGCAGCCATTTCGATGTCCGGCTTCTCGACGAATCGAAGGACCGGCCAGGCATCGGTGCGTATGGATGGTTTTTCGGCGTGGACATATCCGTACCCCGGATCCGGTCGTATCGGCACTATGCCGAATATGACGCCTTCCGCACCCTCGAGGCTCTGAATTCCTTTACGAATCGTGACGCAAAATGCTCCCGGGTCGGCCACATAGTGATCTGCCGGCAGCACGAGCATTATGGCGTCGGCATCCAGCCGTTCGAGATGAAGCGCGCAAAAGCCAAGACAAGCCGAGGTGTCTCTTCCCATGGGCTCCACTATAAAATTCGCCCGGGGGATCTGCGGGAGCCGCTCGATCGCGATCTTGAGATGTGGTCTTCCAATGGAGACCAGAATCCGCTCGATCGGTACCAGCGGCAGCAGTCGGTCGACGGTTTCCTCAATGAGGGATCTGGAGCCCAGGAGGGGGACAAAGGGCTTCGGGCATGCTTCAGTGCTCAAGGGCCAGAAACGCTCTCCCCTGCCTCCGGCCATGATTACTGCATAAACCGCAGCCATGTGTTCTTCCCTCGCTCGTCCGGAAATCAGGAATTGTAGTCGAGCGCCGAAAGTTTTGCACACCTAAAACCGTTCGGCCGCAGTGATGCTCAGGGCTCGCGCAGAAATAACTTCACAATTTGGCGCTTACATCTGACTACCGATGCAGCGAGTGATTCGATTAAGATAAACCACCGCGCTGGCGGTGTGCGGTGCAAAAACTGGGGACGCTCCCCTATTTTCTGGTCAATCTCCTACGGTTTCCAAAGCAGTTTGCTCAGAAAATAGGGGAGC
>DASQID010000465.1:0-11820 GCA_035631775.1 Acidobacteriota bacterium | reverse complement strand
TACGTCCAACCGTACCTTGCGCCAGATGTTGAGCCGTGGCCGGGTATCCCTTAACGGCAGACCTTGCATGCTCGCGCGAGAACCGGTTAAGCGCGGCGACGAGGTCAGGATAGGGGAGAGTTGTACTCCCCACGACTCTCTTCACGGATTGGAGATAATCTTCGAGGACGAAGCCCTCATCGTCATCAAGAAGCCAGCCGGTCTACTCACGGTGGCCAACGAGCATGAGCGCGAACGCACCGCCTACGCATACCTTCGATCATATTTGCGGAGGCGCCGGCCTACTGCCGGAAAACCCTTCATTGTTCACAGGCTGGATAAATTTGTAAGTGGGGTACTGACATTCGCGAAGTCGGAAGGCGTGAAGCAGAAGCTTCAGGCGATGTTCCGCAGGCACGACGTCGATCGGAAGTACTGGGCAATCGTCGAGGGCCGATTAACGCAGGAGCGCGGAACGATCAGGTCCTATCTGGCGGAGAACCGGTCCGGGAGAATGTCCTCGACTGTTGAGACCGATGCTGGAAAACATGCCGTCACCCACTGGCGGGTACTACGAAGGCTTCCGCATTGGACAACCGTCGAGGTTACACTCGAAACGGGACGCAAGAACCAAATTCGGGCTCATCTGTCGGAAATGGGGAATCCGATAGTAGGCGACAAATCGTATGGGAGCACGATCGATCCGTTCGGAAGGATCGCCTTGCATGCTTATCGCCTCGGGTTTGCTCATCCGACCGACGGCAAGCCTCTGCTATTTGAGACCGAACCTCCCGCCGAGTTCAGGAAATATCTGCCGTCCACCTCGTCATCCGCCACGTCTTCCAGCCGTCGCGGCAGCTCTTTGACCAGCCAGAGCAAACACTAAACAACATCGCCGGCAAAGGCGAGAGGTCTGGGTTGTGTCGCCTGAAGGGCGCACTAACTCTGGGCGCTCGTGCGCCTCAAATTGGCTAAGGACGTCCACATAATGTAAAACAGAGCCACCAGCGGAACCACGAAAGCCCTTTGAGCCGATTGCAGTACATCGGCAACAAGGCCCATAAGCGGGGGGATCACCGCTCCACCAAGGATGGCAGTGATCATCAGGCCGGAGAGTGCATTGACCTGTGCAGGCATGCTGTCCACAACTATCGAAAAGATGAGCGGGAAAATGTTTGCGAAACACAGTCCGATGAGAGCGAAACTCGCCACAGCAATCGGCTTGCTGGGAATAAAGATCCCGAGCAGTCCTATGACGGAAAAGAGTGAGGTGGCGACAAAGAATTTTGTCGGTTTAATCCAGTTCAGAATGACGCCGCCGCCAAAACGTCCGATGGTCAGTGCAAGAAAGAAGAGCCCCGTGCCCAGCAGGCCTACCCTGTTGATGTCGGCCTGGAAGCGGTCCTTCAGATAGAGGGGAATTCCCGAGCTGACCGAAACTTCCGCGCCAACGTAGAGGAAGATGCCAAGAACCATCATAGCTACATATCCGTTCTTGAGCAGTGTCAGTGAGGAAGCGAACGTCGTGGGCCTATGGTCCGCCGACTTCTGCTCATCCACCCTGAGCGCCGTAAGCGCCAGCATGGTGATCAAGACGGCAACCGTATAGATTGGAAAGATTACGCTCCAGCTGGCGCCGAAGGACCGTGCGGCGATGACAGGTATCAGCGGTCCCGATAGGGAACCGATCGCCTTTACGAACTGTCCGAGCGACAGATTCCGCGCGTACATGCCTTCGGCCGAGACGTCGCGCATGATGGGATTACCCGCGACCTGCAATGTCGTCGCGCCCGCGCCGAGCATAAGCATCGTGACGAGGAAAACAGGGAATGTTGACAGTCCCAAGAGCGTGGGAATCAGAAGTCCCGCAAGCATCAGGCTAAGGCCAAGAATCAGGACGAATTTCTTTCCCTTCTTGTCCTGATACACTCCCATGGGCACCGATAGAAGGCCGAACATCAGAAAACTCACAAAGGGGATCATCTGCGCCACGAAGTTCGAGAGCTGAAATTGCTCCCTGGCCAGAGCGACAAAGGGGCCTGCAGCATCCCCGAAGCCCATCGCGAGAAAAGCAAGAAAAACCGGCAGAGCACTTCTGTAGGCACGAGTCATAGTGATTTTCGCTGGTCCTTTCATTTCTGTACCGGGTAACATACCTCACGCCAGACTATTCTCAGGCGGCGATATTCTAACGCGCGAATGAGGACATTCCGAATGTACAGGATTCTTCCTTGTACGCGGCTTGTGGGCACCACACCGCGCAGAATGCAGAAGTCATCGTCTGGCGCCCCCCCCCACGGCGTGCAATACCTGATGTTCGCGATGACAGACTCTGTTAGAAAGATTCTGGCTGCATAGCGCAGTTTCCTGGAGGAAATATGAACGGAATGGCGATTGTCATGCTTGCAGGGATGTTCTGGACCACCGCGACGCCTGCCCAGGGTGGACAGTCAGAACCCGCAAAAACTCATAAAAAGGCGGGGCTGTACATGACATTCGAGACGACACTGGGTGACATCCACTGCCGGCTCTATGAAAAGGAGACCCCGTTAACCGTGCGAACCATCGTCGGGCTGGCCATCGGCAAGGTGTCTTATGTGGATCCGAAGACCAAAGAGCGGGTCACCGGCAAGAGGTTCTACGATGGCCTGATCTTTCACCGAGTTATCCCGAAATTCATGATCCAGGGAGGTGATCCGCTCGGTACGGGAGAGGGTGGTCCGGAAGGTCCCGGGTTTCCGTTCGACGACGAATTCCTCCCGGGTCTAACTTTTGACGCGCCTGGCCGTCTGGCAATGGCGAATGCCGGAGCGAAGACCAACGGCAGCCAGTTCTTCATCACGGAGGTGCCGGTTCCGTATTTGAACGGCAAGCACACGATTTTCGGTCAATGCGAAGATTTGGAGGTGGTCAAGGCTATCGCGCGGGTGCCTGCCGCGGATGACAAACCCATCAAGCCAGTGGTCATCAAGAGGGTCGAAGTGGAGCGCGTGGGGCCTGCACCTGCAAACGCGCCCGAGTTAGGGTCTGTCAAAGAATAACGTTTCGAAGACGCGAAGGAACGCCAAACTCCTTTGGTTGCAACGCAGGGTGATTCGCGGCAGAGTGTCAGGGGCGGGAGCGGCCCTGGTCGCGGATCTTCCTCAGCAACGCCGCCAGTTCCTCGACCTTTCGGGGATGCTGGTCGGCGATATTTTGCTTTTCCCCGATATCAGTGTTCAGTTCATAGAGCTGCGGCGCGGGATCGTTGCCCAGCTCCGTGTTTGTATTCAGGTTGATCTTCGGTCCCTTGGACGGTTCGATGTATTTGAACTCGCCCTTGATCAGCGAGAGTGTCCCGGCATGCTCAACAATATGGTCGCGGCCGGTCTTTGAGTTGCCTAGGAGTGCCTGGAGGACGTCGTAGCTGTCCGGAGCATCGCCGGGAGCCAGTTTCTGCCCGGTCAGGGCTGCAAATGACGAGAGGAAATCGATCTGTCCCACAAGGGCCCCTGAAACGCCCGTTTTCACGCGTATGGGCCACCGAACAATGAACGCCACGCGTGTTCCGCCATCAAAAGCGCTGTATTTTCCTCCACGCAACGGTCCCGAAGGTTTGTGGCCATCGAGCAATTCGACAGCCTGATCCCGGTAACCGTCGTCCACGACCGGCCCGTTGTCGCTGGTGAGGATCACAAGCGTGTTCTCCGTCAGCTTCAGCCTATCGAGTGTTTTCACAACTTCTCCGGCGGACCAGTCGAATTCGAGGATCACGTCGCCGCGGGGGCCGAGGCCGCTCTTGCCGGCGAATCGTGGATGCGGCACGCGCGGGACATGAATGTCGTGCGTGGCGAAGTAGAGGAAGAACGGCCGGTCACGATTCTGCTCGATGAAGGCCGTTGCCTTGCGTGTAAGAGTGTCGGCAATATCTTCGTCGACCCAGCGCGCTGTCTTCCCGCCGCTCATGAAGCCGATTCGGCTGATGCCGTTGACAATAGTCTGGTCGTGGCCGTGGCTGGGATGCATTTTCAGAAGCTCCGGATGCTCTATTCCGGTAGGCTCATTGCCCACCGGTTTTGCATAACTCACCTGGATTGGATCGTTGGGATCCAGGCCGACCACCCGGCGATTTTCCACAAACACGGTCGGCACACGGTCGCCGGTGGCTGGAATTACGAAACAGTAATCAAAGCCTACGTCCGTCGGACCAGGACTGATATCCCGGTTCCAGTCAAGGTTGCCGGATCCAAGGCCAAGATGCCACTTGCCCACAACTCCGGTTATGTAACCCGCTTTCCGCATTATTGATGGAAGCGTGGTGCGGCCGGGCTCGATTATCAGGCTGGCGTCGCCTGGAAGAACCCCCGTCCCCTTTCTGCGCCACGCATACTCGCCGGTCATCATGGCATAGCGGGCCGGAGTGCATGTTGCCGATGCGGAGTGGGCGTTGGTGAAGCGCAGTCCCTGAGAAGCAAGCCGATCAATGTTCGGCGTCTGGATTTTGGTTGCGCCATTGCAGCTGACATCGCCGTAACCCAGATCGTCGGCGTAGATAATGACGATGTTGGGATGCGAGGACTCGACCGACTGAGCTGAGACACCGAGAAGAGAAATCAGGAGCAATGCGGAAAGACGCAGGCAGAGTTGCATGGCAACTTCCTCCCATGGCAGTGGGGTCCTTCACATTTCCGCATTGTATGCGTTGGTAATTTGTTTTTCGAAACGAATTTTTTCGCGGAAGAGGATGATCAGGCGGCCAAATTCTTGGCGTCCTTTGCGCCTCAGCGATGATCTCTTGAAGACTCACCGCCAAGGCGCAAGGAACGCCAGCGAGCGTGAAATCTACATCAAGAGGTTTCAGATCTTCACCTCAACATCAAGTTCGGCGGTATCGGTACTCAAGTCCTGGGGCAGAGTGGCGGTGACCTTTACCTTCCCTGCTTTAATACCCTTTACCGAGACTTGAACCAGCTTCTCGCCTGCGGGGATTGAGACTGTCGCCGGCACCTCGATAATGCCGCTGTCGTTTATGGTCAAGGTCACGGGCACGTCCTTTTCAAGACTATGGTTTAACATCAGCTTTACGCTGCGTGATTCTCCAGTGGGCAGCTTAATCCCATCGGGACGGAAGGCGATCTCAACTCCTGCCTGATTACCTGTGCCGCCCTTTGGGGTCGAGACTTCAATCAGCAGCTCTGCCACGGCTCCTCCTATTGCCTCCGGAAGAGTCGCAACCACGGAATCAGATCCCTCTTTAGAACCGGACTGGATCGATACCTTCAATTCAGCCGCGCCCATACCGAGTTCACGAGTGCCGATGACCTTCACAAGGTCGTTCTTTACCTTGAACTCAACCTTGACCGGGACCTGCTGTGGCGGTTTGATCAGCAGCACGACGTCACGTGTTTCGTTGATGCCCAGCTTTATCTTGGCTGGTGCAAAGGCAGTCCTGGCCTCACCTGCAGGCCGCTCGTTCTCATCCTCTGAGACTTCTCCAACCATGACATTGGCTGTGGCCTTTTGGCCCAGGGCTTCCGCAGTGATTTCCGTCGAACCGATTTTCACAGCGGCAGCGGTGAAGTCGGCGACGTTCGTCCCTTTCAATACTGTCACGGTGTCCGGCGATATCGTCAGCACTGCGGTGTCGCCTGACTTGACGGAGACAGGGACGTCCGCCGCAGCGGACTCGCGCAACTTCACCGTAAACGTTGCAGTCTGGCCGACCCTTAGCTTGCGCTCGTCGGGTTTGATCTCCAGAGCTTGCAGGACACGCACTTCCTTAGCCGTTACCGAGAGATCCGGATTCAGATAGCCTATGACCAGCACAAGGGCATCCTTGACAAGATCTCCGGTTGTGATGGTGTTGGCATTCAGGAGCACCTTTGTGACGTTGCTGGTAAGGCCCTGCACCGCCACCTGAATAAAATCGCTGCCAACCTCCGCGATGACGCCTTCAAAACGCACTTTGTCTTTTTTTGTCGTCCGGGAAATAACCTCGATCGATGTCGCGGTCCATGGATTCGCCAGGGTCGTGCCTTTGACCTGCACGAGCATGCCTGTTTTGAGGCTTGCCGGCGAAGCGTCGGCACCGTCGTCCTCGATCTTGGTGTCTTTATTCACGACGACGGTGATGCCAAGAAGTGAAACGAGCAAGTCGCTGTTTGACGCCTGCGTCCCGGTAATGTGTCCGCGCAATTCGAAAGTGTTCTCGGCATCCTCTACCAACCGGATGCTGAAGGCGAGAATCCCGCTGGATGAATATCGGCCGGTCACTTCGATCGGCAGGTCCTTGGCGAGGTCGGACATCTTGATCTCGTCGCCGTCCTTGTCGGTCAATTCGGTCTTGGAATTGACCAGCACGCGCAGATCAAACGACTCGACTCGGACAAAAACAGTTCCGAGACCTTCGCCATTTGTCACCAGCGATGAAATGGTCCCTGTAAACTGCACTTCGTTATTGTTCAGCTCCTGGGCCAAAATTACGCTCGGGCCTGCCCAGATGCTGATTGCGATAATCAGGGTCAAACAGATAAACATGGCTCTCATGGGATCCGCCTTCCGTATAAAGGAGCGCCGGCCTCTTGCTAGCGACCGGGGGCCGGCGCAGCACTTTCTCCTGTCCAGAACCAGGGGGTCTATCAGTCTGATATTACGCAATCAGGCGTGGCAACTCTGTGACGAACGTCACAATTCGAGTCTCGGAGGATCTGCCGGAAAATTCACTAATTGGACGAATAATTAGATTTACGCGGCCCAACATAGCCGTAACCAGATGAGTCTGGGGTTCCTTCGCGTATTCGCACCCTCCTTAGGCTTGCATATCAAGCCTCGACTCACGTCCGTGTCAGTAGCCTTTCTGCTTGTCGACGACGTTGAGAAGTGTCTCGCCTGCGCCGAAGCGTCGCAGGTTCTCCTTGAATAACTCCACATAGCGGCGCTGCTCGCCGTCGGAGCGGCCGGCTATGTGGGGCGTGATGATCACGTTCTCGAATTTCCACAACGCGTGGCCCTTGGGAAGCGGCTCAGGATCAGTGACATCCAAGCCCGCGCCGGCCAGGTGCTTCGCTTCGATGGCCTTGGCAAGGGCCTCGCCGTCGTAAAGCGCGCCGCGCGAGACCACGATGAAGTAAGCTCCCGTCTTCATGAGTTCGAACTGCCGCGCTCCGATCATCTTCTCGCTGAGTTTGGTGTGCGGAGCTGATATAAAGACCACATCCGCCCCCGGGAGAACCGAATCGAGCCTGTCGGGAGGGACGGTCCTTTGAAGAAATGGGACATAGGGCAGGTCCTTCGGATCCACGCCGATGACCTGCATCCCGAAGGCGGCCGCCCGCACCGCTATCTGCGTTCCGATGCCGCCGACGCCCACTATCACCGCCGTTTTCCCCCGCAGTTCGATGGGGTTGTAGGCGCGCGTCGTCCATTCCTCCTGCGTGCGGCGCGGGATACTGCGATTCAACTCGCGAGTCAGCGCCAACAACAATGCGAACGCGTGATCTGCAATCTCGGGACCCTGGACTATCTTGCAGTTGGTAAGTGTGACATTGCTCGACTTCAGTTCCGGTGTCAGGATGCGCTCTACGCCGGCCACTCCGACCTGGACCCACTGAAGCTTCGGCGCCGCCTTAAGGATCGCGGGACTGATGGTGCCGATAATTCCGTCCGCATCGGAGAGTTCCGCCATCAGCTGCTCCTTCGCAGGCGCGACCAGACGAACGCCGGGTGCGAAAGCCTGCAGCTCGGCGATTTCTTTCTCGCCTAACGGAGAGTAATAGGCGCCGGAGCTGGTGAGGACCACCTTCTTCTGCTGCGCCGCCACGAATGTAACGGGAAGAAGCAGGGCGAGTGCAATGCTCGAAGTGCGTCGCATCTTTGGCCTCCTCTAGGGTCAGTCACATAATAATAGGTCCACTTTCGCACAGAATGTGGTCATATGCGGGGGGTCATCAGACCCCCTGGTCGCCGCCTCCGGCAGCGACCTGCGCCGGTCTGATGATCGGCGCCACAGGACACTTATTTTTTGCCAAATTGTGAAGTTATTTTCGCGCGGTCCCTTAATACATCGTGCGATTCTTGGGGTCCGGACCTTTCTTACCCAGGGTGTCGAGCAATGGTCTGGAACCCGCCGCCATCATGCCGAGTTCACTCGATGCCTGGAAAAATGTGAATCCTTCCTTGACATAATCGAGTATGTCGGCCGCACCAGCGGTCCGCCCCACCGGAATATTATGCTTCTTGGCGGATGAAACCACCTTGGCGATCGCTTCCTTCACCTCCGGAGACTGTTGTCCGCGAAAACCATAGGAGTGGGACAGGTCATTGGGACCAATGAACGCAACGTCAATTCCCGGGACGTCCAGGATCTCGTCGATCCGATCCACGGCCTGCCTCTGTTCGATGATTATGATCACCAACGCGTTCTTGTCCGCGAAGTCGGCGTATCCGCCGGGGGCCGGCCAGCGCATCGACGCCAGGCCGGGTCCCGAGCCGCGCAGACCGTAGGGCGGGTACTTGCAGGCGGCGACAGCCTGTTTCGCAAGCTCGGGCGTTGAGGTAAAGGGGAAAATGACGCCGAGTGCGCCGATGTCCAGGGCGCGTTTTGCAGTCCAGAGCTCATTGATCGGAACCCGAATTATCGGGACTGTCCTGGTTCCCTGGGTTGCGAGAACGATGTTGCGAGCCGATTCCAGCGTGATGGCCGAGTGCTCCATCTCGATCCAGAGAAAATCGAATCCGAGATTGGCTGCCTGAACGGCAATTTCCGCGCTCGGCACGGTCACGGTAAGCCCGACAACCGGCTTCCCTTCCTTCAGCATTTTTTTCACAGGATTCTCCCACTGCGTCTGGCCTGACACGGGGAGCACCAAGAACAGAGCGATGCAGCTGAGCAGTCCGTATTTCATCGCATGCTCCATTTCGCGACAGATTACCGCTCCTCAATGTCCGACTCTAGCAAAACAAACGAACCGGGAATTTGAAACCTATTCCGGTTGAAACCGGGCCACACACCCGCCCGCGGGCGCCAAGTGAATCACGAGGCCCTCGGCGGACGAAACAACACGATCTTCGATATCGAGATGTTCTGCGTTGGAGTTGCTGTCGGCCGAGTCCTTCCAGAGCCGCATCTTCCACCGGCCCTTCCCGAGGAAATCCAGTTTGACGCTGGTTTCGTAAGCGCTGTTATCGGTCATTGCCCCCAGAAACCACTCCTTCCCGGAACGCCGCACTACGACGAGATGTCTGGATACTTCGGCATCCAGCACCTTTGTGTCGTCCCAGACGGTTGGAACTATCTTCAGGAAGTCGGCGCCGGGTTGATTGCGGTAGTGCTCCGGCAGATCACAGACGCAGGCGAGCGGGCTGTCATAAGCCACAAATAGCGCCAATTCTGCACACCGGGTACCCTGAACCTCCGCGGCATCTTTGTCGATCCTGAATTGGCCGGGCTGGCGGTTTAGGAATCCGCCGGGCGTGAAGTCCGCAGGGCCGGCGAGAAAGCGCGTGAACGGGAGGGTCAACTTGTGTTCAGGGGTTACGCGCGTGCTCCACCGGTTGTATTCGTTGCCGAGGATGCCTTCTCGCGTGATCTGGTTTGGGAAAGTACGGTTGAAGCCGGAGGTCTTGAAGGCTCCGTGGAAATTCACCATCAGGTGATGCTCTGCAGCCGCCCGGGAAATCTTCTCATACCAGTTCACCATTTCCTGATTGTCGCTGTCCATGAAGTCAATTTTGACGCCTGCCATGCCCCACTGCTCGTAAAGCGCAAACGCCTTTTCGTACGCGTCATTACGGTCGGCATCGGTCCAATAAAGCCACAACCAGAGACGGACGCCCTTTTCTCTGGCGAAACGGCGGACTTCGTCCATATCCACCGCCGGGTTTACCTTCGTGATATCGGAATCGGGCTTGTTAAACTGACCGTACCACTGCCAGTCAATCAGTTGATAGGGCCACCCCATGTCCGCCGCAAGTTGAATGTATTCCTTGATGGTCGCCGTATCCATCTTTACGTCACCGGACCACCAATGATCCCAAGCCATCTTACCCGGGCGAATCCAAGACGTGTCTGCGACCTGGCAGGGTGTGCTAAGGTTCAGAATAAGATCGCTTTCGATCAGCTCGCCCGGCTTCTGTCCGATAATGAGAACGCGCCACGGTGAGTTGTGTGGTGTCTGGCCTTTGACCAAGCCCTCGCCGTCCCTGCGGGGGGCCAGCCTGGCGGTCAACGAAACGCCTTGAGGAGAGCCGGCCGGGGCAGTTGCGGCACCGCTGACCCACATTCCCGACCAGTCGCGAAGGTCGGCTTCGGCCAGCGCCACCCACGCCCGGGGCGTCCGGATCAGGAGTGGCAACCCGATGATGGATTCAGATTTTATGTCGGCGAGCCGACAGGGCTTGAACTCCCATTCCTGTGGACCCTGAAATCCTTTTTCCTGCTGGCCGGCGTAGCAGGGGTGGTTTGCGGCGAAGTTAAACTCGGTCTGCTCACGATCCAGCACAAAAGACTGCATCTCTGACTGCGACGGCAGAGCATAACGGAAGGCGACGCCATCGTTGAACGCGCGAAAGTAGACCTCGAAAACTCTGCCCCCGCCGTGAGCTTCCTGCACGATGAGCCGGAGTTCGTTGTACTGATCGCGGACCTGGCGACGCTTTCCCCACCGGTTCTCCCAGGTTGAACTGACGCTGCGCCGCAAGGCATTCAGGAGTCTGGTATCCCGGCCCAGTACCGTGCCGTCATGGAATTGAAGGCCCAACCTGGAATCGCGCACGATGTCCCAGTCACCCATGCTCACAGCATATGTCAGGGCTCCGCCGACAGTGACAAGGACGTCGATGCTCCCGTCAGGGGAGCGCAAGGACAGCCGGTGCGTCGTGGATGATTCTTCGACACCGGCAGCAACGAAACCCGCCAACAAGAAGAGACCCGTGCTGAGCATGATCACCGGTGCTCGAAACTGCATAGACATCCTTCCCATTTTCGTTTACCCGGGAAAATGGTATTGCGGCCGGGTTGCCGATTCGGCTTCGAATTCCCGCATCGCCTTCCTGCTGCAATCCGAGGTGGCTCATTGTACTTCAACGCCACGCGAACAATCGTATTTCTTCGCGCCATGAAGGTTCACGTCTCGAAAAGTGAACTCAAACTGGAGTACGCTACGTCTATCTTAGTAGCCCCGGAGAGACCCATGCGCGGAAGATTGCTCGCGTTTGCCCTCCTTGTAGCCTGCCTCGGAGCCGTTCTGTCGGGTGAGCAGCCTTTTGACACCCGGTCATTCACAGTTGTGCCGGGCGACACGCTCACCATCACCAGCGATTTCGGCAAGATTCGCGTCCGTCCCTGCGAGGGAGCGGTTCTGGAGATCAGGTCACGACGATCGACGGATGATCCTTCAGGGAAAAGTATGCCCGTCGTGGACATCCGGAAGGAGGGCATGACTATCGTTGTCCGCTCTGTATCCTCCGGTGCCGCAGGAGAGGTCGTTGACCTGGACATCAGTGTGCCCGCATCCCTCTCGGTAACGATTTCAGGCGCAAATCCCGAGGTTGACCTCGCAGGTCTGCTTCAAAACCCCATGCGCGTTCAGACCTCCACCGGACGCATAACCTCTGTTGACATCACTTCGGACCTCCGCCTCGTCAGCCAAAGCGGCGACATCAGATATCGGACAGGCCTGCAGCCTCGAGGAGATGTGCGGCTGGAGTCCGCCTCCGGAAGCATCTATTGTGAACTCGAGGACGGGCTGAATCTGAGAAACCAGCTTCGTGCGGGAGGCAAGATCTTCTGGGACATGGAGCCGATGTTGGAGGCCGCTTCCCTGGAAAGGCAACTAGGCGTTCTTGGTCCTCTGCTCTCGGGTG
>DASQID010000464.1:0-5546 GCA_035631775.1 Acidobacteriota bacterium | reverse complement strand
CGACCAGTACACGCAGGCCTATGAGAAATCTAACTTCTATTCCGACCCCAGGACACGGGCGGCGATCGTGAACTGGCATTGGACGGTCTACCACGCAAAGGATCCCGCCGTGCGGGCAGCGGCGATTGAGGGCGTGGAGGCAGCGCTGAATCCGGCGCAGTAGGCTCAGAGCTCTCTCTCACCCACCTTCAGGATGCAGATATCGGGAAGGTTTCGATAACGCTGGTTGAAGTCCAAGCCGTAGCCCACCACGAAGTGATCAGGAATGTCAAATCCCACGTAATCCACTTTGACCTGGATCTCGCGCCGTGAGGGCTTGTTCAGGAGGGCTACTACCTTCAGCGATTTGGGCCCACGCGATTCGAGATTCTGCATCAAATAGTGCAGGGTAAGCCCGGTATCGAGGATGTCCTCCACCAGGAGAACGTCCTTCCCCTCGAGGCTCTCGTCCAAGTCCTTGAGAATGCGCACCTCGCCGCTGGTCTTTGTCGAGGTACCGTAACTTCCGACAGCCATGAAATCGAACGAGACTCCCAGGTTGATTGATCGCACCAGATCAGCATGGAAGATGCTCGCCCCTTTGAGGATGCCGATCAAATGTGGCGTCCTGCCCTGGTAGTCGCCGGTAATCCTGGCCCCCAAATCCCGCACTTTTTTTTGGATAGTCTGGGAATCCAGAAGAACGGAGCTGATGGTTTCATTGAGATGGCTGTACCAGTCCACGACTGCCTCCTCTCGAAAGGCAGAATCTTTACCACAGAAGGGCGGACAAAGAAAGCAGGGACGTCCCACTCGTTTCCCGGTTCAACGAGCAACGAAAAAGCAGGTGAACGGGTGGGACGTCCCCTGTTTTCATGCTAGAGTTTGTAGCGGCTATGAGTATTCGGGTCAGAAGAAAGTCCGTGGCTGTAAGGATTGGCGGCGTGACCGTGGGCGGGGATGCGCCCATCGTCGTCCAATCCATGACGAACACCGACACAGAGGATGCCCAAAGCACGGCCGGCCAGGTGGCATCTCTTGCCTCGGCAGGATCGGAGTTGGTTCGCATAACCGTCAACACTCATGCGGCGGCCAAGGCTGTGCCCGAGATTGTGCTGCGACTCGAGGATCAAGGCATCCGCGTTCCGATCATCGGTGATTTCCACTACAACGGACACATCCTCCTCACCCAGTATCCCGAGTGCGCGCGCGCCCTGGCAAAATACCGTATCAATCCCGGCAATGTGGGCGTGGGAAAGCGGCACGACGAGAACTTCTGCCGCATGATCGAGGTTGCTATCGAGAATGACAAACCGGTGCGGATCGGTGTCAACTGGGGCTCCCTCGACCAGGCGCTGCTGACACGACTGATGGACGAGAATGTGCGGCGTCCTGCGCCGAAAGATGGTCGGGGGATCTTGATCGAAGCCATGAATGTCAGTGCCCTCGAATCGGCTCGTCTGGCGGAAAGCTACGGCCTGGGCAGGGACCACATCATCCTCAGCGCGAAGGTGTCCGGAGTTCAGGACTTGATCGATGTGTATCGCGCGCTGGCGGCACAGTGCGACTATGCCCTGCACGTCGGGCTGACCGAAGCCGGCATGGGCGCAAAGGGAATCGTATCCTCTACAGCCGGTCTTGCCGTTCTGCTGCAGGAGGGGATCGGCGACACCATCCGTGTCTCACTGACTCCGGCACCCAACGGCGATCGTTCCGAAGAGGTGCGGGTGGCACAGCAAATCCTACAATCACTCGAGCTGCGCAGCTTCCTGCCCCAGGTTTCCGCTTGTCCGGGCTGCGGCAGGACCACCTCGAGCTTCTTTCAGGAGATGGCGGATCAGATTCAGGGCTACCTGCGCAATCAGATGTCGGTCTGGAAGAATCGATATCATGGGGTCGAGGAGATGAAGGTCGCCGTTATGGGCTGTGTGGTGAACGGACCCGGCGAATCGAAGCATGCCAACCTGGGGATCTCGCTTCCGGGCACCGGCGAAGAGCCAAAGGCGCCTGTTTACGTAGATGGCCGTCTGGTGACCACTTTGCGTGGGGACAACATCGTCCCGGAGTTCATCGCGATCCTCGACGAATACGTCGCCTCCCATTATTCGGCGAATCGCCAGGTATAGGGAAACACCGCCGGGAAGTCTATCGCGGATAAGCTTTCGAGGTTTCGGGCTGAGGCGATCTCGCACCAGCTTAACGAACAAGGGGGCATGACATGGTGGGGCGATTGGATCCGAGGCAAGTGGAAGTGCTCGACGAAGCCATGGCCGAGGTCCTGAGGCAAAAGCGGCCCCAGGACAGGCTGCGAATTGGCTTCAACCTCTGGATTTCCGCCCACAAAATGCTCACGACGCACATCCGGCACTCTCATCCGGATTGGGACGAGAAAGCCGTGGTGCGTGAGGTCGCCAGGAGACTGCTGGATGGGACCCTATGAACTGCTCCAGAGAATCGTCGAAACCCTGGATCGGCTCGGAATATCCTATCTGGTAACCGGCTCTGTGGCCGCCATGGCTTACGGCGAGCCTCGCTTGACCAACGACATCGACATCGTTGCGGCCGTCGAGGAGCGGCACATCGGCGGCCTGCTCGCAGCCTTCCCGCTCGACGAGTTTTATCTGAGCGAGGAGATCATCCGAGAGGCGATCAGACGGCGCCTGCAGTTCAATATCATCCATCCTTCGTCCGGCCTGAAGGTCGAGATCATTGTTCGGTAGGACACTCCGTTCGACATGAGCCGCTTCAGCCGCATCCGGCGCATCAGGCCGGCGGAATCCTACGTAGCTAACTTTGCCGCCCCCGAGGACATCATCATCATGAAGATGCATTACCGGGACGGGGGATCCGAGAAACACTTGCGCGACATTACTGGAATACTCAAAGTCAGCCGGGATGAAGTGAATCTGGCTTACATCGCCGAGTGGTCCCGTCGTCTCGAGTTGACCGAAATCTGGGAGATGATCCTCGAGAGGATTGGTCAGGTGGGTTCAAATCCTGGCCGATGATATCACTCACTTCAGGCGACAGACTTGGGAGGTGCTTACTCGAGAATTAAGTCATGCGCATACGACATATCTGCAGCGGTGCAAGCGCAGCTCTAGTCGCTTTCCTGTCTGCCTTTGTCCCCGCGCAGCAGGACGTGGCAATGGGACGCTCCGCGGTTACTGTTACTGCTTCTGCAGTTTACATGTTGCCACTACCCTCCCAGTCCCCACTGAGCTCCAGCTTGTAAAGTGGGAGGCGGGGATGGTTTCTGCTGCACCTATTATACAATCGACCACGGCCGACAAATACTCGCCACTTGGCCTCGGCTCCTCATACGATGGCGATCCCTATATTTCCTGCTTTCACCAGAGGAGCGGCGAGCCTCTGCTATATGAGATATTAAAGGTTGATTTCGTCAAACGAAGTACGCCGTCATCTGGAGCTCCAGGACCGTGATGCCCGTCCACTTTGTCTTGTCGACTCAAGGCTGGCTGTACGTCATCTGTGCGGCGGATTGCGTGGATTGCGGTGTCGGGCGCCAGGATGCCAAAACGCAGGGCAGGGATTCCCAAGCTTGTCCGCCGTGACCGGGCCGCTGATTCCCGGACTCTGAAAAGAAAAAAAGCCCTATGGGTTCGCCGCCTGAAGCATGTATCTTAATTGCTTTCAGACCTCATTGGTGGGAACCACTACAATGCTAAAGTCGCACAACTGCGGTGAATTGCGATTATCCCATGCCGGCCAAAGCGTGACGCTCGCCGGCTGGCTGCACAAGCGGCGGGATCTCGGGGGACTCATTTTCATAGAATTGCGCGATCGATCGGGGCAAGTCCAGGTCACGGTGAATCCGAGCGTTCCGGCCGCTTACTCCGCCGCGGAGAAGGTTCGCAGCGAATATGTGCTCCGCGTTCAGGGAACCGTCCATCAGCGCCCCGAAGGGACCGTCAATCCGAACCTCGCGAGCGGGGAAATCGAAATCCTCGCACAGTCGATCGAGATTCTGAATCCGGCAAAGTCGCTGCCCCTTCAGGTCGATGATGACGGCTACAAGACAGATGAGAGTCTGCGGCTGAAATACAGGTATCTCGATCTTCGCCGCGCCCGGATGCAGCGCAACGTGATACTGCGCCACAAGACCATCAAGTTCATCCGCGATTACCTGGATGAACGGGGCTTTCTCGAGATCGAGACGCCGATTATGATCAAGTCGACGCCGGAGGGCGCGCGCGATTACGTCGTTCCCAGCCGGGTGTGGCCGGGCAAGTTTTTCGCGCTGCCGCAGAGCCCGCAGCAGCTGAAACAGCTGCTCATGGTCGCTGGCTTCGAGAAGTACTTTCAGATAGCCCGCTGCATGCGCGACGAGGATTTGCGCGGCGACCGGCAGCCCGAATTTACGCAACTCGATCTCGAGATGTCGTTCGTCGAACGCGAGGACGTGCTCGCCGTCGTCGAGGGACTGGTTACCGGTATGGTGCCGGCGGTCGCGCCCCATAAGAGGATTTTCTCACCCTTTCCTAAACTCAGCTACGCCGAGGCCATGGCGCGCTATGGGAGCGACAAGCCGGACTTGCGTTTCGGCATGGAGTTGATTGATCTCTCGGATACGCTAAGAGAGTCCACGTTCAAGGTATTCGCCGAGACCCTTCAGTCGGGCGGCGTGATCAAGGGAATCCTGGCTTCAGGTTGCGGATCCTACTCACGTAAAGATGTGGACCTGCTTGCCGAGCTTGTCAGGCCGGCGGGTGCGAAGGGGCTGGCAACCCTGTCATGGACGCCCGATGAGGTGAAAGGAAATGTCGCGAAGTTTCTGAAGCCCGAGGAGACATCCGGAATTGCACGCCTGATGGGTGCCAAAGAAGGCGACCTGGCCTGCATCGTTGCCGACAAAGCCACGACAACAAACAAGGCGCTTGGCCTGCTGCGCCTCGAATTCCGCGACCGGCTCAAGCTGGCGCCGCCGGATCTTCTCGCATTTGCGTGGGTGGTGGATTTTCCCATGTTCGAATGGGACGAGGAAGAGAAACGCTGGAGCTTCGCGCACCACCCGTTCACGATGCCCAAGGAAGAGCACCTGGACAAACTCGAAAGTGATCCCGGATCGGTGATGAGCAACGCCTACGACCTTGTCTGCAACGGCTACGAGCTCTCCAGCGGCAGCATTCGTATCCACCGCCGCGACGTGCAGGCACGGATCTTCAAGAGCCTCGGCTACAGCGAGGAGGAAGCTAACCGCAGGTTCGGACACATGCTGGAGGCGTTCGAATATGGCGCGCCGCCGCACGGAGGAATGGCTCCCGGCATCGATCGCCTGGTCATGCTGCTCGCGGACGAACCGGACATCCGGGAGGTCATGGCGTTTCCGAAGACGGCCAGCGCAAGCGACCTGATGTTCGACGCCCCGTCGGGGCTCGACCCAAAGCATCTGAAAGAGCTTCACCTCAAGATCATCGACTGAAAGTTCCCAATGTCTTGGCGTCTTCTCGGTGGCTTCTTTAGGAGTCACCTAAAGACGCTAAGGGTCCGCGCAGGAATAGTCCCTTCGTTCTTTGATATTGGGGGAAAAGGCGGTCCGGCGCAGG
>DASQID010000463.1:0-1980 GCA_035631775.1 Acidobacteriota bacterium | reverse complement strand
GGGGGGTCTGATGACCCCCCGCACATAACAAAATTGTGATCTTGCTTCCGAGCTGAGATCCAGTTTCAGGTCAGCGTGCCGCAGCGGCCGCGTTCACCAACTTCTGCAGGGCCGGGACGATCATGATCAACAGCTCGGCTTGTGGCTTTTTCGCGCGATCGAGCAGCGATGTCTGTTCCTTTTTCCACTCCTCCGGCGCTGATTTCCCCGCCTCGAGGTAGTCGAGCGCCTGAAGTCCCGTTCCTGTGATGGCGGTGACGGTTTCAGAGAGCGACTTTGCTTCTCTGAGTAGAAACGAATCGGCAATGATCGGGTCCAGCCTGGCGCCGTTATCCCGCCACCGTGTAAGCTGGTCTCGCAAGGGCTGGAAGTTGGACTTGGCTCCACTCCCTCCTGCCAACGCCTGATCCACCAGCAGGCTGAACTGCCGTGCCGCTTTGCTCTCAGGACGAGTGGCATCCACAAGGCGGTTCAGCGGCGTGAAGCTCGTGTAGTGTTGAGTCGCCGGTCGATTGTATTCCTTTACCGGTTCGAGGATATCCGACAGAATCCGCACAGGGCCGGCGGGATGATCGCCTGCCAGACGTCGCAGCATCCGCGTACGGTTCGATAGATGGGTCAGACCTATCGTGTCGAGATCCTTGCTGACCGCTTCGAGGCGCCGGTACATGTCCTTGACGTCCTTCACGTCCGCCGGCGACCAGAGGCGTTCGGCGATCGCGGCAGTGCGCGGCCATATGCGCGTATCGATGTCTTCCGGCGTCACGAACTCCGCCCACATGCAGGCTTCGCCGCCGAGAACCCTGGATTTCTCCTCATTGTTCAGGTTTGCGGTCGCCTTGCTCAGGGGATCCGCCTCGTAGTGCCGTGCCGCCGTCCACATGTAATCGAGGTAATATCCGTTGGACAAAATCCCCGCGAACCCCTGACGGGCGGCCTGGGCAAGCGAGGCCTGTCCGCGCCACGACTGGATGATTATGCTCTTGGGTAGATCCGGATGGAGGATCTCATCCCAGCCGATCATCTTCTTGCCGTGCTTTGTCAGGATTTCCAGCAGCCGCTTGTTGAAGTAGGCCTGGAGGGCATGGTTGTCCGGAATGTTGTGCTCTTTTTTGAAAGCCTGGACGCCCGCGCTGGCATTCCACTGCTTGCCGTTGTTCTCGTCCCCTCCGATGTGAAAATATTCGTCCGGGAAGAGCTTTGCCATCTCTCCTATGAAGGCATCCAGGAATTGGTAGACTTTTTCCTTGCTGGGATCCATGGCCGGATCAAAGATCCCCCAGTCGCGTTCGATCTGATAGGGCCCCGGGGCGGTGGCAAGTTCCGGATACCCGACGAACCAGGCGGTCGTGTGTCCGGGCATGTCGAATTCCGGCACAACGCGAATCCCCCGGTCACGGGCATACGCGAGTACCTCTTTGACTTGGTCCTGAGTGAAATACTTCCCGTCTGATCCCATCTCCTGAAGTTTTGGGAAGGTTTTTGATTCAATGCGGAATCCCTGGTCTTCAGAGAGGTGCCAGTGGAAGACGTTCATCTTCACGGCTGCCATGCCGTCGAGGTTGCGCTTCAATGCCTCGATGGGTATCCAATGCCTGCACACGTCGATCATCAATCCGCGCCACACAAAGCGTGGATGGTCGTCGATCCTTACGACGGGGAGGCCGAACGATTCGTCGTCCAGATCCACCAGTTGGAGAACCGTTTCCAATCCCCGGAGAATCCCAATCGGTGATGGAGCGCTCAACTGCGCACTCCGGCGCGTAACCTCCAGACTGTAAGACTCGTCGGCCCTCATAGACTGAACCGGCTCGCCGGCGGCTTTGCACTGAATCGTGAGCGTTGCCTGAGCAGGATCGGAAACAGCTTCATTGGAAAAGGGGATGCCGGTCTGCTGACCCAATCGTTGAAGGAAACGTGCCACGGCTCTGTCGATGCGGGATTCCCGAAATCCGGCTACCGCGACGCGGAAGGTCCCGT
>DASQID010000462.1:0-1596 GCA_035631775.1 Acidobacteriota bacterium | reverse complement strand
TGTTTGCTTTGTGATTCCTGTTGCACCGGAGCCGCTGGAGGTGGAGTTCCTTGCGTCTGTGCGATCTGACCCGGCGCCGCCTGTGGTTGATCCGACGGCGCAGGTGTCACGTCGATGGCATCTGCTTCGTTGACACTCTTCTTGAAGCCCTTGATGGCTTTTCCCAACCCTTCGCCCAACTGTGGGATTTTACCGGCCCCGAAAATGATCAAGACAATGATCAAAATCAGGAGCAGCTCCATCCACCCAAATGATCCAAACATCCTGGCCTCTGTTCTTCGCTGTTCAGCCGCTCGCTATGAGCGCTGCTGCGATTGGGCACATCCCGATGGGCCTTCTCGTGGCCCGGATGCTCCAAATGTTGCGCGAAACTAGGTAACTTTCCGAAATTTGTCAAGAACTTTCTTTGTAAGTTCTCGAAAATTTCGAATTCCTCTGCCGACCGGGTTCCGCCCCGAACTCTCGTAGATAGCGTGCCGCCAAGGTGCGGAATCGCGTGCGATCGTATCCGTGCATCTCCTCGCCTTGGATGGTGGGGAGCCCCGCTTCAATTTTGACCAGTGCGCTCGAGAGCAAATCCCCGATAATGTCGGTGCGGGTCTTCTTGGGATACATCTCGCAAAGCGCGGCAATCTTGGCAGCGACGTGAACGGGAAGCCGGATGGAAAATTGCCTGGCCGTGAGTTGAGCGCTGTCCGGAGCGTGCCATGCTTTAAAAAGATCTCTTGGCCTCATGGTTTCACCCAAGAAAAACTTTTTATGAACTTTGGCTGAGTGCTGATAAACTTTTTCCCAAACGTTGTCAAACAAAATCTTTTGACCATCCAGACACTTTTCATGCCAGAAGGACCTGAGGGAACAATCTCACCGTTCCTCTACGACCTGCTTGACGTGGTTACCGGAGGGGAACAGTGGGAGGAATTACAGAGGCTGAGGCATGACCTGACGACCGATTCAGTCATGCCCCCTTACGTTACGGAGCGAAAAACAGGTGATGGTACTCCACGGGGGCAGGTGGGGCCGCCAAGGCCATCATAATGGCGTCGCGCTCGTACCCCAGTTCCTCGAGACCTTCTATTGCGGCGAGGAGTTCTTCCTCTGTCAAGTAGGCGATGGTGTCAGGCACTCCCTGCGGCTTCATCGATGACAAGATCCCTTGCAACGCCTCACGCTCATCCGCTGGTGTGTCCTGAAGGAGTGAGAAGTCGAGCGTGCGCGGATAGGGACTCGAATAGGTTCGGTTCAACGCATGCATCGTTTTGATGGTCAGCCGGTCCTGCTCCCACGCTCGCATCTGAGATCGAGCAGACGGGTGAACGGCCAGCAGATCGACCAGCGGCAGCACATTGGTATTCAGGCTTCGCCCGACGAATTCACGCTGTGTTTCGATGTTGACTGTGGCGATACCGAGCTGCTTCGCCACGGAGTTGATGAGGGCGAAGTTCACCATGAAACTATATTGCCCGCCGAATTGGCCGTAGCAGGGCTTGTCCGGATCGTTGAGGACCTTCATGTCCGCGGTGCCCGCGTCGAAGCTGCTGAATCCGATGGCGTCCGGCGCGAGGACCCGCTTCGCCTCCTTAACTGTCGCACAGG
>DASQID010000461.1:0-15191 GCA_035631775.1 Acidobacteriota bacterium | reverse complement strand
GGGCGCGGCGGCGGGCGGGCATCTGCTTCGTTGCCGCTCCTCGACGATATACACCGATATCGCCTGCGTCGCGGCGCCTCGCATCTGCCCGCCCCAGGAGCGCCGCAGGCGCGACGGTGCTCGCGCCAAAATGTGAATCTAATCTTGCGCCAGCCCTAAGATCTAAATTTTAAACAACGTCCACGCCCGACGTCTGGGCTGAGGAAACATTATGAAAATAGAGAGGGTTTTCCTTATCCTTGGCGCACTGTCGGGATTCTTGGCCGTTGCAGCAGGGGCCTTTGGGGCACACGCGCTGAGGCAGAAGATTGCTCCGGAGATGCTTTCCGTATTCGAGACCGGTGCACGCTATCAGATGTATCATTCACTTGCCCTGATAGGCGTCGCCTGGGCAGCATCGCATTGGCCGGCGGCAGCATTTCAGATTGCTGGTTGGTGCTTTTTGACAGGGACGATCCTCTTCTCGGGAAGCCTGTACTTCATGGCCCTGACTGATAGCCGTTGGGTTGGCGCCATCACTCCTCTCGGGGGTTTAGCCTATTTGCTCGGCTGGCTTGCTCTTGCCTGGGGTGCCGGGCGGCAGACGTCGCAGTAGAAAAATAGTGCCAATCCTTGGAAATGCCAACGATCTCCGCACCCGCGAAAGTAGAGAGTGCCCAATATGAAGCTCTTCACGACCTGACACCAGAAGCCGCTAACTCGAGCTTAAGTGCCGCAAGCGATTGGTTGATGTCGTGGATGAACACGATCAGGGAACCGATCAGGCACGCCATGCACACAATAAAGAGCGTGCCGATGAGCCATGCCGTCTCTATCTGCCATAGCGCGGTAAAGAACAGGACGATAATCAGGATTGCCGCCGCAAGCGCGCTCATCGAAGCAAGAGCGATGGCCAACCTTATGAGGCGAGCACGCTTCCAGAGCACATGAAGCTGAGCGGTCACCCTATCGCTCCTGGAATCCATCGCACCAGTGGCTTCCCTCGCCAGAAGTCTCGCGCGATCAATAGTTCGGCCGAGTCGATTGGTCATTGTCAGCAAGAGCAGTCCCACGCCTGAGATTAAGATCATCGGTCCTATTGCCGTCTGAAGCACCGGTATGAGCTGCGTCACCGTTGGAAGGTGCATGGAATTCCTCTCTGCCGTGATGAGTTCTGTTGTCCGGCCCCAGCACAAAGCGTACTATCCGTTCCGCGCAACTGCACTGGTAGAGATAATGCGTTGGTACTAACTAGTTCCACTGCGAAACTGCTTTATCGCGCCGAAAGCGCCCCGGAGGCCGGAGGGGCGCCAGCCAGTAGCCCCGGGCGTGAGGATTTGTGATTGACGATTGAACGTCCAACACGTCTTTCAATCGTAAATCGTTAATCGTCAATTTTTGCACCCCGGCTACTTGCTTGGGCTCCTCAGGGGCCTGACCTGACATGCGATTCGTGGAGTTTCGCTACAGATGCTAACCAGTTTCCGTCGCGAAAGGCGAGGGGTTTCCACCATCCTTCATGGGAACACTAATTCATTTTCGAATCCAAGACTCCTTCCATGCGCGGGGCCCGGGAAGGTTGAGTTGGAAGCGACTTGGTTGGATGCCACCGGCAGCATAAAACACAAACAGGGGCTCCCCGTCGAACGGAGGCCCCTGTTTGGGTTCCAGGTGCTGCCTTCCTAAAACGTCTTGTCAGGGTGAAGATTCCGTGCTTTTTCGAGAAGCGCGTCCTTGGCCTCAACATGGTTCGGATCCTTGACGCAACAATCTGCCGGACACACGGAAACGCACTGCTCTTGATCATGAAAGCCGACGCACTCGGTGCACTTCTCTACCACAACGTAATAGAAGTCCTGCGACAGTGCGGGATGATTCTCGCCGTTCAGTTCGTAATCCTCCCCGCCGGCATATATCGCCGTATTGGGACACTCCGGCTCACAGGCACCGCAGTTGATGCAATCCTCGGTTATCATTAAAGACATCTGAGAAATCCTCCATAAGAATAAAAAAATATACGCACCAATCAAAGATCAGGCCACGGCCGTCCGAGACCGAAGCCAGATTCTAGCACTCCTGGGGCAGTGTTTAGATAGTTATTTTGCAAAGACTCAGTAGGTATTTTATATCAGTGTACGGAGTGCTTAGTAGCCTGCCCCGCGTGGAAATCGGAAGCCTCCTCTTCCTCTTTGCCTTCTCCTCGGGGATCGATATCCCAATGCAAAGGCGCGTCCGAACTGATACGAAAGACCTCCACGCAAGCACGGGCATTCCCGTACCAGGAGTGAATGACATCCTGCCGAATCCGATCGCGCAGCTGGTCTCCGTAAGTCCGCTCGATTTTCAGGGCCTCGTAGCCGGTGATTCGAGCATCGAGATTCAGGTCACGGCTGACGAGCACTGTGATCGCGAGATTGTCTGGGTCGGTCTCATTGACAAGCACTCTGCCGCTGGGCTCGCAGTCTCCCTGCAGGAAGACGTGATAGCTCTCGTGGCCTTTCCCTCTGGAAACGCGCTGCAATCGGAAGAGAACTTCGTACTGATGGTCCAGACGGTGAAGTTCCTCCTTGTGTCGCTCGCAGTATTCACCCTGCTCCGCCTCACCCGGGTTGCACACCATACAACGAACTTCGTCTCTATCTGCCGCCATTATCCCCGTTCCAATGAGCCGTTTATTTTTTCACTCTGTGAGCCTGATGTCCACACCGGAGTGCGTAGACGGACAGAACCAGTTGGATGTTCCTGGTATTCTCCAGTCGATCCCAGATCACGTGAGAATTTCGCCGACTGTCGCCATCTGTCTACTGCCTGCTGCTTTTCTTCGCCCAAGAATCCCGCAGCCCGACTGTCCGATTGAAAACCTGCTTTCCGGGTGTGGAATCCGGGTCCGCGCAAAAATATCCCAGGCGCTCAAACTGGAATCGATCTCCGGGGGACACAGTTTTCAGGCCCCGCTCGAGCCTGCACGAATTCAATACTTCGAGGGAGCTAGGATTGAGGAAGGCTTTGAAGTCCAGGCCATCCTTCCCGGAGTCAGGATCTTCTACCGTGAAAAGTCGATCGTACAGGCGCACCTCTGCCGGAATCGAGTGGGCGGCGGAGACCCAGTGAAGGGTGGCCTTGACCTTGATCCCCTCCGAGGTCGGACCGCCGAGAGAAGCCGGATCATAGGTGCAGTGCAGAGTGGTCACCTCGCCGGTTTTCTCATCCTTCACGACTTCTATACAAGTGACCAGATATGCGAAGCGAAGCCGAACCGTTCTGCCCGGAGCAAGACGGAAGAACTTCTTCGGCGGATGCTCCATGAAGTCATCACGCTCGATGAACAATTCCCGGGAGATCGGGACCTTACGGGTGCCCGCGCCCGGATCCTCCGGGTTGTTCAACGCTTCCAGTTCCTCGACCTTTCCTTCCGGGTAATTGTCTATGATCAGGCGCAGCGGACGAAGAACACACATCGCGCGGCGTGCGCGCCGGTTCAGATCGTCCCTGAGGGTGTGCTCGAGAAGAGCCACATCGACGACGTTTTCCTTTTTTGCAACACCGATGTGCTCGCAGAAACTGCGGATCGCCTCCGGTGTGTAGCCGCGCCGACGCAGGCCGCTGATAGTGGGCATCCTAGGGTCGTCCCAACCGCGCACATGCCCTTCTTCGACGAGCTGGAGGAGCTTCCGTTTGCTCATGACCGTGTAACTCAGATTGAGGCGCGCGAACTCAATCTGCTGCGGATGACACTTTACTTGGAGCGTATCCAGCAGCCAGTCGTATAGCGGGCGGTGGTCTTCAAACTCCAGGGTGCACAGTGAATGGGTAATACCCTCGATGGAGTCCGACAGAGGATGCGTGTAATCGTACATTGGGTAGACCACCCACTTGCTCCCCGTGCGGTGATGCGGAACACGCCGTATCCTGTAAAGGGTCGGATCCCGCATGTTGAGGTTTGGGGAAGCCATGTCGATCTTGGCGCGCAGGACGTGAGTGCCATCGGCGAACTCCCCGGCGCGCATTCGTTCGAAGAGTTCCAGGTTTTCGTTTATCGACCTGTTGCGATAAGGACTGTCTCTGCCGGGCTCGGTCAGAGTTCCGCGGTAATCGCGTATCTCGTCGGCGCTGAGGCTGTCGACATATGCCTTGCCCTTCTTGATAAGCTCCACTGCAAAGTCGTAAAGCTTGTCGAAGTAATCGGACGCGTAATGGAGACGGGCATCCCAGTCGAAGCCGAGCCAGCGGACATCGTCCATGATGGAGTCGACGTACTCAACTTCCTCCTTGGTCGGGTTGGTGTCGTCGAAGCGCAGATTGCACAAGCCCCCATACTCTGAAGCAACACCGAAATTCAGGCAGATCGATTTGGCATGCCCGATATGCAGATATCCGTTCGGCTCAGGCGGGAAACGAGTGTGCACACGGCCGCCGTTTTTGTCGGCCTTCAGATCCTCGGTTATGATTGCGCGAATGAAGTCCAGCGATGGTGCAGAATCCTCCTCCGTGCGAGCCGAGTCCGGATTCGCGGGAACGTCGTTGTCCCCTGGATGTCGTGTCGTCATGTTCTTGTCTATCCTCAATACCCCGGTCAGCGCCTGGTGCCCGGGACGCAGGACCGGATAATAGCACATCCAGCCCGCGGACCGTCCCAGAGAGCAGCGCAATCAGATTCGCATGAGTGCAATAAGGTCCGTCGTTGTCAGGCAGCGGTCGATGAATCCGAACCGGCCTGTGTCTCTTACCTCACATGCAGCGTCGATCAAACCGGTCATGGCTGCACGATAGAGTGAGGTCGCGAGGCTGATGCGCCTGACCCCCGCAGCCGCAAGTTCAGCCACCGAAAATGATCTTCCTTTGATTCCCACCATGAAATTGACCGGCTTTGACACAGCCGCACAAACTGCACCCACTGCGGCAAGGTCGGGCAGGCCTGGCGCGAAAAGGACATCGGCTCCCGCGTTTTCGTATGCCTGAAGTCGGCTGATGGTGTCCTCCAGGCTCGGGGCGGCATAGAGGAAATTGTGAGCCCGCGCAGTGAGGACAAAAGGAAACGGGAGTGCACGCGCCGCCTGAGCGGCTGCGGCGATCCGTTCGACTGCGAACTCGACACTGTAAAGCGGTTTGTCTTCGTTGCCGGTCGAATCTTCGATTGTGCACCCGACCAGCCCCACCTCGGCCGCGAGCCGGATTGTTTCCGCCACAACCTCCGGCGCATCGCCGAAGCCTCTCTCCAGGTCTGCGGAGACGGGCAGATCTGTCGCCTCCACGATCGAGCGCGCGTGCGCCAGCGCCTCAGCTCGCGTCAGCCCGCCGTCCCGTCGACCCTGGGCGGCCGCGGCGGCAGCACTCGATGTGGCCAATGCCTGGAACCCGAGGCCGGTGAGCAAGCGTGCGGAGCCGACATCCCATGGGTTCGGAATGACGAACGCGCCGGGGCCATCGTGAAGCACACGGAAGCGGGCTGCCTTTTCGTCTTGTGTGGCGCTCATAGGCATAACCTTATTATAAATGGAAGAAATCCATCTTGGCGTTTTGCGCCTTGGTGGCCAAAAGCTGCCGCTAATGGCTCGCGCAAAAACAAGATCACATTTTGGCACAGTCATGTGCGGGGGGTCATCAGACCCACCGGTTGCCGCCTCCGGCGGCGACCCGCCGATCTGACGACCGGGGCCACAGGTGGTTTTCTTTCATGCCAATTGCGAAGTTGTGATTCTGCGCAGGTCCTGAATCGCAAAGGGACGCCATGATCCTTGGTATCCGCTTGGTTGCACCGGGTAATTCGTGGCAGTCATCCCCTGCTCCGCTCGATAAAAACTGAATCGCCGAATTCGTGCGTGTAATAACCTTGCGCGTTCAGCTCATGGTCCATCCGGCGCAGCGTCGCATCGTCGACAAAGGCGTGAAGCAGTTCATGGTGGCTCGTTCCCGGTTCGTGCGTCCCTGAAATAATTGCATTGACTACGCGTAACCGGCTGGAGCCGGTGATGCGACCCGTCGCCAAGCCCGTGCCGGAACGGACCCGGCCGTCTGGGTCGGCCGCACTCTCCAGTGCCCGCACAACCGTTGTTCCGACCGCGATGACACGATCACGCCGCCTTCGAGCGTGACAGATCTGTTCCGCAGTCGGCCCGGAAATGAAGTACGGCTCATCAAGAGGCAGGAGGGCATCGAGCTCAGGATCACCTGTGGACGAGATCCCAGCGGCATGTGTTACGGTTGCAAAATGGACCCCTAGCTCCCTTAGTGAGGTTAAGATCCTCCAGTCGAGCGCGAAACCCGCCGACGGCGGCTCGAACGCGACCGGCATCCCGGCGAAAGGAGTCCACACGTCCCAAAGTCTGAGGGGTATCGCCACATGTGAATACTGGATTGGACGACCGTAGCGAGCCAGGCCTTCCAGGATTTCATCGGGAGAACCGTCAAATTCAAGCCACACGAGGCGCGGATGATTCAGCGACCTTGCCACGGTGGCGGAGAGTGGTCCCAAGGCGAGCCGGTCCCCGGCCGCAAGCGGAGGCGGCAGCGGACGGTCTTCAGTGCGCACGCGAAAGTCGCCCGCTCCGAAGACCACAGCCACAAAGCGACGGATCTCTGCAGGCTCAAGAGTGAGCCTTCCCGCAAGGCGCACCTCGACCGGCCGGCCGCTCGCTAAATGCATTCCTGACAGGCTTGCCGGCAGTGTGGCGGCATCATTCGCAATCACGAGATCCCCGGGACGCAGCAGCGCCGTCCATCTTGATCGCTGCCAATGCCGCAGATTTCCTCGATCGTCAACGGCCAGCAGCTTGGCCTGTGCCGGCCGTTGCACCGGCAGACTGGCAGCCATCATAGAGCGTCTCCTTTGCGGTCTGTTCACCTCGGGTGCGGCCGCCAATCGACAACGCAGTTGCGATCGTGTCGGCAAACTCCCGTGCCGCTTCTTCAGGACTCTTGAGTTTGGAGCGATCCGCATCGGGCACCATGGCTGCGTGCATTGGAGTGTCCATGTCGCCCGGGTCAAGCGAGAGAAACCGGATGCCGTCATCTGCAAGTTCCGCCTGCCATATTCGGCTGAGGTGATGCAACGCGGCCTTGCTTGCGCCGTATGCACCCCAGCCCGGATAGGGATTGAGTGCCGCGTCGCTCGAGACATTCAGCACCACAGATCCGCGTCCCTGGCGTGCCGAGACGGCCAAAGCGCCGAGGAGTGCCTTTGTCAGTCGGAACGGCCCAACCACGTTGGCAGCCAGGGCACGCTCGAAATCCTCGCCTTCGGTATCTGCCAACAGAGACAGCGGCAGAGGGCCCGGATCCGAGGCGTTGTTGATCAGGACGTCAATCCCTCCCAGCGCACCCAAGATCTGCAGAGCGATGGGATGGATGTCCTCTTTCCTGGATATGTCGCCCACAACCCCGTGCGCCCCCTTTTGATCTGTAGCTACGCGATCGACTCCTGCCCGGCGCCGCGCTACAAACACAACCTGCGCACCACACTCGATCATTTCTCGGACGAGGGCCAGCCCCAAACCGGAGGTGCCTCCGGTTATGGCAATTCGCTTGCCCGCCAGCATGCTCCTGCGTAAGTTTCTTGCGTCGGCCATGCGTGCTCTCCCTTCCTGCAATTCTCAATCATTTCTAAAGGTTTCTCTTTAGAAAGTGAGCATAGCTCCGGCCGTTGACTTTGTAAAGTAAATACTTTATAAATAGAACATGGACGCGAAGCGGATCCAAGTCAGGGGACACAAGACGCGGCGTGCCCTCCTTCAACTTCTGAAGACGGAGGGGCCGCTGTCCTCGTCAAAGCTGGCCGATCGTCTAGGCGTCACCGCTATGGCCGTTCGTCAGCATCTTTATGCACTTCAAGCCGAGAAATTTGTGAATGTAGAGGAGCGCCCGGGTCCCATCGGCCGGCCGGCGAAGTACTGGCGGCTCACTCCAGAGGCAGATCGTTTCTTCCCTGATGCCTATGCGGAGCTGAGTGTGTCGCTGATAGCGTCCGTGGAGGACGCTTTCGGACCAAGTGGCGTGCAGCAGCTGCTGAAGTCCCGTTGCTCGCGTCAGCAGGCAGCCTATGCCGCACGAATCTCGCCGTCCGCCCCGCTGAAGAAAAGGCTTCAGCAATTGGCTCGGATCCGGACCGAAGAGGGTTATATGGCTGAGGTGAGAGTTGGCGAGGACGGAACTCTGCTGCTTCTTGAAAACCACTGTCCTATTTGCGCTGCGGCAACGCAATGTCAGGGCTTCTGCTCAGCGGAACTGGACCTGTTCCGCAATGTGCTCGGGCCAGGCGTTCAGATAGAACGCGAAGAGCACATCCTCTCGGGAGCTCGGCGATGCGCCTACCGCGTCCGGAACGTTTCGCAGAGATCGCCGCAGCTCATGCCGACGCCTTACAGCTGACCTGCCACAAATTTGTCCAATCACCCGCTTGGCGCCTTTGCGACTTAGCGGTGGCTTTCCAAAATGCCACCGCTAAGTCGCGAAGACGCGAAGGAACGCAAAGAAGCAGCTATTTGGAGCCGGCCTTGATCAGGGTCGTTTGATTTTCCTTGATCGTGATCTTCTCTACGTGATCCTGTCCACCTTCGGCCGAGGCGATCCTCAGCTGATATTCTCCGGGATTAATGAGCAATCCCTGGGCGGCGTTGCTGAACTCATCAATGTGCCCCATATATTTATCATTGAGGTAGACCGCCCCAAATTTGCCGCTGGAACCCTGCGTGATGCGCAAGCGGCCGAAGGGCGGTTTGGGGGTGGGAAGGGCCTCCATGACCTGCTTTATTACCGTGGTCTTCCCCGGCTGGATCGTGATCTTGGTCTTGATGTCCTTGTAGCGCGGCTCTGTCAAAACCAATTCGTGTTCTCCGGCGGGCAACGAGTAGGTTCTCGCAATGCGGAAATTGGCGGCGGGGCCAAGGTACTTTCCGTCGACAAATACACCGGCGCGGCCGGGGTTAATCTTTGTCTTTAACTGACCATTTGCTCCCTGAGCCCAAACGCACAGAGAAAAAGCACAGAAGGAAAAAACAATCAATAGCGTCAAACGGATCAATTTTGTCCTGATAATCATTGAATTTACCCCTTTCAAAACTTCGTGCCTAGTGCTTGCTCTGTTCCCCGTCGAGAATCCGCCCGGAGACATTATTCCTGCGTTGGCCATCGGTCCGCTGAAATCCGCCGGCGGATTCTCAGTGCAGCATAATCCTAACAAGTACGGACCTCAAGGCATTTGCACCATACCCCGATTCTGCCATTCGGAGGTCCGTCCTGGATTCATTTCCGTCTCCGAGTTGAGTTCTCAGGAGCTCACCGCTGAGACGTGAAGATCCATCAAAGCCGCGTACCGTATAGTCGGATTTGGGCTCCCAGGGTATCGATTTGCATGCCGCGACCTCCTTTTGGTTCGAAGTCAAGAGGATGTTGGTAATAAGCCCGCGAAGGGTGCTAGACTCGGCTTGGGGCTCGCGCAAGAATAACGTCACGTTTTGCTGCCGGCCTCCACCGGGGGGGCACCGACAACGCCTGCGATTGGCGCCTGGCATCCGCCCACCCTGCGCTCGCGCCAGAATGTGAATTTCTTGTGCCGGCCCTTGGACCGGCAACAGCCATGTCTCGGCTCCAACTATCAACTCTGAGGGGGGTGCTCAAATGGGGAGCAAGTTAGGTGCGGAATTCATCGGGACGTTCTGGCTGGTACTCGGAGGCTGCGGCAGTGCGGTCCTGGCGGCTGCGTTTCCCGGCCTGGGTATCGGGTTTGTTGGTGTCGCTCTGGCTTTCGGCCTGACTGTCTTGACCATGGCATTCGCAATTGGCCATGTTTCCGGATGTCACTTAAATCCAGCGGTATCGTTCGGCTTATGGGCCGGCGGACGATTCAAGGGCAGTGAGCTGTTCGGTTACATCGTTGCCCAGCTGCTTGGCGGCCTGGTAGCGGCTCTCGTTTTGTTCGTAATTGCAAGCGGCAAAGCGGGATTCAACCTGAGCGCAGGCTTTGCGGCAAACGGCTATGCGGAGCACTCTCCCGGCGGGTATGGCCTCGGCGCAGCATTCCTCTGCGAACTCGTGATGACTTTCATGTTCCTGATGATAATCATGGGTTCGACCGACAGGAGAGCTCCTCAGGGATTTGCGCCCATTGCCATCGGACTCGGGCTTACGCTCATTCACCTGATCAGCATTCCAGTCACGAACACGTCGGTCAATCCGGCGCGCAGCACCAGCCAGGCGATTTTTGTCGGCGGCTGGGCGCTCGCCCAGCTCTGGCTTTTCTGGGTCGCTCCGATTCTCGGAGCCATTCTTGCCGGCTTCAGCTACCGCAGCCTGTTCGGCGAAAAGCAAGCCTGAGCGGCAGTGCTGCCTGCTGAGATTGAAGGAGCCGGAGCCAAGCGCCGGTGCTTCCCAGCCGGCGATCTGCGCCCAAACTGGAGATTTGATTTCAGTCAGAGGAGAGACTTTATGTTCAGATATTCTTGTGTTTCGATCCTGGTTGCAGTTCTGCTTGCCCCCCTGGCTATGGCCGGCCAGATTGTCCTGAAGAACGGCGATCGCTTGACGGGCACAATCGTAAAATCTGACGGAAAGACACTTACCCTGAAGTCGGAGTTCGCGGGAACGGTCAGCGTGCCGCTGGATGCTGTTACCCAAATCACCTCAGATCAACCGCTCTATCTCACCCTCAAGGATAACCAGACCCTGGTGGGCACAGTCACCTCCGCAGACGGCAAGCTCGCGGTTAGCACCAGTGATGCGGGAACTGTAACCGTCTCGCAAGATTCGATTCAGACCGTGCGGTCCAAGGAGGAGCAGCAGGCCTACCAGACTCAGCTTGACCGGCTGCGGAATCCGGGACTGCGTGATCTCTGGAGCGGCGCGGTAGACACCGGCCTCAGCCTTTCCCGCGGGAACGCGGACACGGCAACCTTCAATCTTGGCCTCAATGCCGCCCGCACAACGACGCGCGATAAGATCAGCGTTTACATGACCACGCTGTACGCAAGAAACACGACGGCGGGCACGTCCCTGGTTACTGCCAATGCGAAACGCGGCGGCGCTCGTTATGACGTCAACGTCTCCTCCAAGGTTTTTGCCTTCGGAACTGGAGATCTAGAAAACGACGAATTTCAGAAACTGGATCTGCGCCTCACCCTGGGTGGAGGCATGGGCTGGCACGTTATAAAGACAGAGCGCACCAACTTCGACATCTTCGGCGGAGGGGCACTCAACCGCGAGTACTTTTCGACCGGGCTGAACAGGAGTTCCGGCGAAGCGTTGATAGGCGAGGAAATCACACACAAGTTGAGCGGGCGAACATCCCTTAAGGAACGCGCTGTCTTCCTGCCCAACATGACCGAAACAGGGCAGTATCGCATCAACTTCGATGCCAGTGCCGTCACCCTTCTGAGCACGTGGCTGGGCTGGACCCTGACTCTCAGCGACCGCTACAACAGCAATCCGGTCGCCGGCACAAAGCCCAATGACGTTCTCTTGAGCACGGGGCTGCGGCTGACATTCGGCCGGTAGAACTCGCAGCCGGCAGGCGCAACAATTGAAGATTGACGATTTACGATTGAACGCCCGGCAGCACGCTTAATCGTCAATCGTAAATCATAAATCCCCAACTGGCCGGAGAAAGAACATCAAGAGAGATGACGGGGAGAAAAGAAACATTGGCGAAGATCCGGGAGATTTGCCTCAAACTTCCGGAGGCCACTGAGGGAGTGTCCTGGGGCCATCCTACCTTCAAGGCGGGCAAAAAGGCATTTGCGGTCCTGGATGAATACAACCGGGGGCTCTGCATTTCTTTCAAGGCAATGCCATCTGCAAAAGAGGTTCTGCTGAAGGATCCGCGCTTCTTCCGTGCTCCTTATGCGGATAGTCAAGGTTGGGTATGCCTCAAGACAAATGCAAGACTCGATTGGAAGGAGGTGAAGAACTTCATCCTGCAGAGCTACCGACAGGTGGCACTCAAGCGGATGCTGTCCAAGCTGGAAGACCCTGGCTAATCGCGAGCGCCGGTAAGCCGCAGCGAGCCCCAGACAAGCAGGAAGGTGCCTACGATGGAAGTGACAGCCATGAGCGCGGCGATTTGCAGCGCAGGATCGGAGAGTGCGGTGATCCAGATGTCTATTTTCTTCCACAGCAAATGGTTGGCGCGATACACGATGTCAGTACGCGCAGCCAACCCCGCCAGAAAGGCCTGAACCGTCAAAGATAAAGCGAAGAGAGTCCACGGGAAACGGATTGACGGAGATGCCGCCTCCACGAGAATGCGTTTCATCACCCTCGACTCGAAATCCGAAGAGGGCGTGAGCATCTGATCGGACGAGAGGATCCGGTCCAGTTCATCCATCTTCATGAGGTACTCCTCCGAACATCGCGGGCGCAACATCACTCTCGCCGAGCTTGTGACGAAGCAGTTCCCGCCCACGATACAGCAGTGCCTTGGCCGTACCTTCCCGAATCCCGAGCAGCCGGGCGGTTTCGGAGAGGTTCATTTCCACAAAGTAGAAAACAATGACGGCATCTCTATAGCGTTCGGGCAGCGCAGCAACAGCGCGCCGGACCAGCTCGGCCCGTTCGCGTCGCGCGAATTCCGCATACGGCTGGCGTCCTCCGGCAAGATCGGCGAGACCGTCGAGCGAATCGGCGGCAAGGGCCCGCCGGCGCAGGTCCGAGCGATATAGATTCAACGCCAGCGAAAACATCCAGGTTGAGAAGGCGGCGTCGCCGCGGAACTTCGGCAGCTTGCGAAATATCTGCAAAAACGCGTCCTGTGCCAGTTCCTCTGCCCGCTGCCGGTTTCGGCAGAATCGGAAGGCCAGGTTGATCAAGGGACCCTGCCAGCGCCGGACGATGTTTTCGAACGCCGAGAGATCTCCGTCGAGGACGCGCCGAATATCTGTCGAATCCTGATCCTTATCCACAAGATCCCTCGCTGTGTACGACGCCCCATCGCCGGTTCGGGTTGCATTATCTGCCGAATAACGCAACCGGCAGCGCAGGCGCCGCGTCACACCGAAAAGAAGACATGACGGAGGAAATACACAATGCATGATTCTGTCTGGTGGCTGCAAGTCCTGCTTCCGGTTGTGATCCTAGTAGGTGGGTTCACCTTCGTTTCTGTGATTGGCTGGGCTCGGGAACGGCGCAAGGAGCGGGAAGCGTTCTATCGCAGCGAGGTATTGAAAAAAATCGCGGAAAGTCCGGAAAACTCGGCGCAGAGGGTACTCGAAATGCTTCGTCAGGAGGACCAGAACCGCCAGAATCGGATACGCGAGGGACTGAAATTAGCCGGCCTGGTCAATGTCGCGGTCGGGGCGGGGCTGGCTGTGCTTCTGTCCGTTCTCTTCCGGCAGGAGCACGGTGCATGGCTCCTGGGATTGATTCCGATGGGCGTTGGCGCTGTTATTTTTGTGTATGTTTACTTTCTCGCCCCCCGCACCAGCTGAATCTTCAGATTCGGGCAATCAGGTCTTCTGCGGCCGCAGGTAGCGGGATGGAAACTTCCATGGATGCCTGTACACGGGGGTTGCGAGCCTTTCCGCCTGTTTGTCGCCGATGATCCTTTCAGAGGTTGCGTCCAGGCGCACGGAATGTCCGAGCCGGTAAGAAAGGTTGGCAAGTGTTATGGCGAGATCGATTTTGTAGTGATAGTTGACATTGCAGCTCGGTTGTTGCCTGGTCTTAATGCAGTCCAGCCACTCTCTCTCGTGACCCGGCGAATCCGGAATCGACACCGGGGGAGGGTTTGAATCCTTGAGAAAATCTCCCTCCGGCACGACCTCGTGACTGCTGTAGTTTGTAAACAAGGTTGCATTGACCGCGTGGAAGTAGATTCCGAGGCGACGGGCCGGCTTACCACGGCCGAAATCGAAGGCGAAGCTGTTGCACATGCTCATCATCCAGGTCATGGTCACATTGGGGTAGCGCCAGATCACTTCCTGGGTATCGGGCGAGTCTCCGTCGTCCCGGATCACGAATCGTCCGCCGCCGCAACTTGTCACCTGCGGCACGCCAAGGTCGAGGGCCCAGATCGGCAGATCGATGATGTGCGGCGCCATGCCTGATGTCCAGCCGCCGGAATAGTCCCAGAACGACGGATGATAGTAACTATCCCTGAAGAGCAGCGCATTGAACGGGCGCTTGGGGCCGGGACCGAGCCATAGATCCCAGTCCAATCCTTCAGGGGGATCTTCCTTGGGAGCCCGGCCGATGCCCTCGGGGCCCTGATTCATGACGTTGAAGGTGCGAACCACGCTGACCGGTCCGAGTCTCCCGGAGCGGATCCACTCGACGACGCGGCGGTAGTTGCCGGTCGCGTGGATCTGCGTGCCGATTTGGCTGATCCGCTTGTGTTGGTTTACCGCATTCCGCACCGCAATGCACTCATAGGGATAGAGGGTCATCGGCTTCTGCAGATAGATGTCCTTGCCGGCTTCCACGGCGTGGATCGCCATCAGAGCGTGCCAATGGGGAGGCGACGCTATGATTACGGCATCGACATCCTTGCGTGCCAGGAGCTCCCGATAGTCGTTATACCCTTTGGCGCTTGCTTTGTACTTTTCGAGAACTGCCTCACGACGCTTCCTATCCACGTCACACACGGCGGTAACCACCACATCAGGATGTTGCGCGCAGTTTTCGAGATTGGATCGCCCCATCCCGTTGACCCCTATCGCGCCGAGACTGATTCGATCGCTCGGCGGCGGATGGCCGGCCCGGCCAAGGGCCGAAGAGGGAACGATGCAAGGCGCAACGAGCGCTGCAGCCGCGGTTGACTGTAGGAATTGACGGCGGGATATCCACGTGGAATCGGGTTTCTTTTCCATGCATCCTCCCAGGTTATGAGTCCGGATTATCCACAAAGGCCAGGGCCGGAAGATATGAAGATCGGGCAACGCCTGCAATTTACCGACACTTAGAGGGACTCTTTACGTTCTTCGCGTCTTAGCGGTATGCTTTTTCAAAGCTCACCGCTAAGGCGCAAAGAACGCTAAGAGTGCCTCTAAGGGCTGGCGCAAGAATAAATTCACATTTTGGCGCGAGCACCGTCGCACCTGCGGCGCTCCTGGGGCGGGCAGATGCGAGGCGCCGCGACGCAGGCGATTTCGGTGTATATCGTCGAGGAGCGGCAACGAAGCAGATGCCCGCCCGCCGCCGCGCCCTTTCAGGCTGCGGCCCGCAGGCCCGCTGGCTTTGTTGCTCGCTCCTCACATACCACCCCGGGTATAGCTCGTCGCTCGCGCCTC
>DASQID010000460.1:0-14149 GCA_035631775.1 Acidobacteriota bacterium | reverse complement strand
AGCCGCCCCCGTCAGCAACTTGCGGAATAATCAGATCATTTGGATTTATTTTGAGCGTAACATGAACAGGGGTGCTCGTGGCCGTGTCTCCGATGATTACGGAGCTGGTGTAATTTCCTACTGCTAATCCGGTTGGGTCTGCCCAAACCCTCACTATCCCAGGCGTGGGTAGGACTGCCCCAGTCTTGCCGTCTGCAGCGCCCGCCCATTGATCCACCGTCTGGACAGACAACCACGGAACTCCGGCCGCAGGAGCCGCGGAGATGGCAAACGGAGTGCTGTTCGTATAGATCGAGAGGCTCCCGAACACAGGCTGGTGCGAGCCATAGGGCGCCCGCAACGAGAGCGAACTAGGCAGGATGGTAGAAGTGGCAGAATCGGTGACCGTCAAGACCACGGTAAAGGTCACCCCGCTGTTGATCGCGTCCGGAGCCACTACGGCTACGGTTGCCTGGTAAACTCCGACTGGTAGCCCGGACGGAGACACTGCTACCGTAAGAATTGCAGGGGTAACCGAAGTACGTGGAGAAATACTGAGCCAACCCAAACTGGAGTCCGACGATATCAGAGTGCTGAAGCTTGTCTTGTTCCCAAAGAGAGATATGCTCTGGGGTTGGGGGTAGTTTGCTTTGTAGCCGGCCTGGTATTGGAAGTTGAGGACGTTCGGACGCAGGAGCAAGGTTGTCCGAGCTCGCACGTTCACCGTGATTGGAAGTATCACAGGACTGTCGGGCGCTTCAACCGGGCTGATGGCAATGGTTCCGAAGTGTATTCCGGGCAACAGATTGCCATATTTGGCAAACACCCTCACAGTTCCAGGCATCTGCCCGACTACGGACTGCCCCCATGAGATGGTGTTGCCTGAATCGACACTCCCAACGGTGAGCCAGTCGCTTCCTGTCCGGACGGTCGCCACGTAGACCGGAGAACCATCATTACTAGTGACGCTGATATCCGTGAACTGAGATGCGTCTGCACGTCCAACCTGAGTATCAAAAACAAGGGCTTCCGGGCTCAGGGAGAGCGTTGCCGGCGCGCTTTGGCCACCCAACCCGGGAGCAGCCGCAGCAACTCCGGAACCAGTCAGGAAAAGGCATAACGCCCAGACAATGGGCACCACGGACCCGACCAATGTATGTCTTAGGTTCATATCCACCCCTCCCTGTGTTCTCGTTGCGAGTATAAGGCTCACTAAGTACGCATCACAATGCGTAGAAACACCCGAAATTGGATTGGTATTTGTACCCACCCCGCACGGGGACTCACCCGAGAACTACTATAAGCCTCGTCATTATATGACACGCCCCCTGGGAAAAGTGTTCAATTTTGATCATTTTTTGAGCTTTCTCAACGGCGTCACGGAGTGCGAGGCTCGCCTCTAGCAGATTGTTGAGGGTCCGGGGATGGTGGTGAGGAGCCAGCTCCGAAGGCAGTTAGCAAACCCTAAGTAATTTCAAGGCAGAAACTTACTGCTAATTTGTCACTTCACTGCGGCCTGAGGGTCTCCGAAGAGACTCTGACCTTGGGGGAATTCTCGAGACCCTCCAGCAACAGCGAGCCGAGGTCTATAACCTGGACAGTGTCTTCCCGGTTCAGGAGTTTCAGCGAGTCTTCGAGCATGTGCAGGCAATAAGCACAACCCGTCACGATCGTGTCGGCGCCGACTTCGCACGCCTGCTTCACACGCAGGTTGTTGATTCGCTCGCCGCTCTTGAGGTCCATCCAATAGTGCCCGCCGCCCGCTCCGCAACACATGCTCTTGTCGCGATGGTTCCTCATCTCGATCAACTGAGCCCCGGGTAGGGCAGTGATCACCTCACGAGGAGAGTCATAGATTTTCTGATAACGGCCGAGGTAGCACGGATCGTGATACACGCATCTGCGCTTCATCCCCGAGCGCGGTTTGAGCTTTCCGAGCCACAGCATTTCGTGCAGGAATTCACTGTGGTGGGCCACATGAAAGTCAGCGCCAAACTGTTTGTACTCGTGTGCGAGGACGTTATAGCAGTGCGGACACGAGGTTATCAGTACCTGAAATTCACGCTTTTTGAGAATTTCGACCTGTTCCTTGGCAATCTGCTGAAAAAGCATTTCCTGTCCGATGATGCGAGCCGGATCACCGCAACACTTCTCCTCCGCGCCCAGAACGCCGAAGTCAATGCCGCACATTTTCATGAGCCGACACAAATCCGTGGCGATCTTCCGCTTCTGCGGATCAAAGGTGGCGCAACAGCCGATCCAATAGAGAACGTCGACCCTCTCGCCGGGATTTACAACCCGGATGTTCAGCTGAGAGATCCAATCCACACGATCGGACTGCGGTCCAAAGGGATTGCCATGTGTTTCGAGCATCCGCAGCGCACGGGCCGCGTCGGCAGGCATGCGCCCTTTGATCAGCACCTCATTGCGTCGGAGCTCCATTAGTGTATCGACGTGCTCGATGAGGCCCGGGCAGACTTCCATGCACGCTGTGCATGTGCGACAGTGCCAGATGAATTCCTCGTCGAAGAGGTTGCCGATGATCTCGCGGGGCTGACCGGACTTGGCACCGTCGTCACCGGAGAGGGCCTCTTTCAGGTGGGCGATGAACTGCCGGGGCGTAAATTGCTCATTCTGCGCCATGTGCGCGGGACAGATCTCATCGCAGCGTCCGCAGGAGATGCAGGCATCCGTGTCCAGGCGCTGCTTCCATGTCAGGTCATCCGCTTCTTGGATGCCGATCCTGAGTTCTGCGTCACCCTCAACACTCTCCATCACCCTCTCCAAGTCCATCCGCTTGAGCGCTCCGCGCGGTTCGAGTTTGGAGAAAAAAACGTTGGTCGGAAGGGACAGCAGGTGCACGAATTTTGTGTATGGGACCAATGCAATCCAACTCATGGCCAGGACGGCATGCGCCCACCATACAGAGGAGTGAATTACTTTTCCGGCTTTGGCGCCGCCGAACAAAATGGAGACTCCCCAGCCGACCGGAGAAATCGTCTTCCAGGGATCGCCGTTCACGGCGATGCGAAGGCCCTCCGTGAGAAAACCCGTCACTATGATCCCAGCGAGGAAAAGGAGGGCCAACCCGTCTGCCCTTGTACTGGGGAGGGTCTCGGGCTTGAGTGAATAGCGCCGGTACGCGGCCAGAATGATTCCGGCCAGAACGAGAACCCCGGCAGCTTCGGAGGCAACGGAAAGGAATACGTAGAGATATCCCCGAAAAATGTCGAACCTTGGACCGAAAAGGCGACCGACGTCATACTGAAACATGATGACCACGGTCGTTATAAACAAGAGGGCAAAAGAATAAAAAATGAGGCTGTGGAAAACACCGGGGACACTGGAATGGCGTACACGTTTCTGGAAGAGAATTTCGCGGACAAGTACATCAAGACGTTTCAGCCAGTCCCCGAACCGCTCCGCTTCCGCCTTACCTTGGCGCCAAAACTGTATCCTCCGGTGCATTCCCCACGTGAATACCGCAAGTGCTACTGAAAACAGAAGATACATCACCCACGTTTGCGAAATGTTCCACATAAGCGGGCGGGTTGCTTCCGAAAGAGGGGGCATTGAATCCTCCTGCCAAGTTCGCGGATTGCAGTACGCAGCCTGTCCTATCTGCGGACCGCAAACCGCGCCGCTTTATTTCACAAGGTGCGAGAAGTGTAGGTGAGCCGGCCGTTTAGTGCGAACCTTCACAGTACTCTCCACAGCCGCTCCGGGTTGGGTCGCATGAGATTCGCCAGCGGACCGGCTGTAGTAACGGTGTCTGCACTTCTGGGATACGCAGTCCCACATCGTGGTGGCACACTCGAATCGGACAGCGCGCCGTTCCAGTTCCTTGAAAAATGGTTCAAGGGCCGCCATAGAGCGAGATAGCGCCCACACCCTCTCGCACAGAACCATCTCATAGGGCCTGTCACAGCCTAGCAATCCCTGAATTCCGGGGCGCATGAGGACGTCTTCGTCGTAGACCTCGTCCTCAAACCAGCCAATGATCTCGATATCGTTATCCGCCGCGTATTGTGAGATCAGCTCAACCTGACAATCACGCCGGATTACCTCACCCGTGCGACCGAGGATGATGTCACTAACGTAAGCGATTGCCTTTTTCATGGGAGCCTCCCAACCCTCATGCAGTGGCAACCGGCGTGCCTGTCACATAAACGACTGAAAAACAAGGACTAGCCGCACTATGACTCTCGCGGGAAATCCAAACTGTATGGTCTTGATGTACACGTTTTACGACCGGCTTGGTGCCGACTCCCAGGTGTAAATTACTGTTGTTTTAGTATATTATTGCCAAGTGGGACGCATTGCCGATGTGCTGGGCGGGCCGAGACCAAAGCCGATACATGTATAGAGACGCCATACGCATCTGATTCGCCTGCGCGCCGCTTATTGATTGCGTCCGACAAGAACATGCATGCCAAGGGCACATTTATGAAGAATCCCTTTGCCAGCTTGCAGCGCATGCCCCTCCGAACGAGGCTCATCCTTGCTTTTGTCGTCCTGATCATCAGCTCCGCGTCGGCGACGATCATCATTGGCAACGCGGTGTTTGGCAACAAGGTTGACGAACTCGCCCGAGACCTGATCTCCCTGTACATCAGGCTCGCATCGCAGGTTCTCGACTCCCGGCTGGAGCAGATGAAGCTCATCGCAGCGGAGATAGGAGCGCGATTCGGAGAGAACGGCGGTGTGCTCACCTTGGGGCATCTGGCCGAAACCAAAGTGCCGTTTGACTTCATCTTGTTTCATGACCCCTCAGGATCTTCGACGCTGTATCGCAGCAGCCCGGACAAGACAGTCGAGACCGGGGAAACACGAGTCTCACAAGAGGACCTCGCGAGCATCCTCAGTGGGCCACTGGAGCCCTATTGCCTCAGGGCGATCATAGAAAAGGAGTGCGTGGCAGGTATCGCCGATTCGACGGGTTTGGAAACGGCCCAACTCATCGGCGGAACGGCAAGGGGTGATTCTCTGCTCCTCATTGCGGCAGCTCCGATTACCAGGCCGCGGAGCGGCGCGGTATTCATGGGTTATATCCTCAACGGTCGCCCCGACGTACTCGATCAGGCGCAGCGCCTGCTCCCCAAGCAGCGCAAGGATAGTCTGGTAGTATCAGCCTACTTCGGTGACCGCTGCATCGCCTCAACGAGAGATCACGGCTCTTCCGGCCGCAGGGCTGATCCCAAAGTCGCTGAAGAGGTGCTCCGCAGGGGTGAGACCTTCTCCGGGGTCGCGCGGGTATTGGATGAGAACTACTACGCCGCGTATGTCCCTCTCAGAAATCTCTCCGGACGCATCGTCGGGATGCTCGGCATCGGCAACAGGGAGGATGCCCTGGCCGAGGTAAGAAACCGCACGGTCACCCTTTTTTCGAGTCTGATTGCGGCCGGCATGATCTTCGGATTCGTCATGACCTTCCTGTTCTCGGTCTGGCTCGTCAGCCCGGTTTCCCAGCTGGCGGAGGGTATGAGCCGTGTAGCAGAGGGCGATCTCAACTACAAAGTGCGAATCGAATCGGCAGATGAACTGGGGAAGCTGGCCCGTGCCTTCAATCAGATGGTCCGCGCGGTGAAGGAACGCGACCACATGCTGCGCGAAAGGACCGAAGGCAGGCTCACGCAGGTGGAAAAACAGGTTTCCATCGGGCGGCTTGCCGCGGGAGTGGCGCACGAAATCAACAATCCACTCACGGCGATTCTCTCGCTCTCGAGCCTGTGGCTCAGGAAAATGCCGGAAGAAGACCGGCGGCGCGAGGATCTGGAGATCATCGTCAAGGAGACTTCGCGCTGCCGGGAGATTGTGCGCAGCTTGCTGGACTTCGCTCGAGAGCGCCCCACAGAGAAGCAGGTGGTGGATGTAAACGTCATTGTGCGGGAAACGCTCCTCCTTGCCCACAAGTACGATTCGATGCGGAATGTGAGGGTCGAGCAGTCCATTGCGGGCTTCCCGCTACAGGTAAACGCAGACGCCACACTCCTACAGCAAGTCTTCATAAACCTCCTCCTGAACGCGGCCGAGGCAACCGATCGGGGCGGTCTGGTTCGGGTGGAAACCGACGAAGACTCCAGTGGCGGCTTTGTGCAGGTGAGGATAATCGACAACGGCAAGGGGATACCGAAGGAACACATCAACCGGGTGTTCGAACCCTTTTTCACAACCAAGGGAATCGGCAAAGGCACTGGGCTGGGATTGTCGGTTTCACTGGGGATTGTCCAGAAGCACGATGGGACGATCGAAATAGAGAGCGAAGACGGGAAAGGAACCACAGTGACGGTGCTCCTGCCCCGTGTGGGAGAAACCCATCCATGACAGACGGTGGACAGCGGCCAAAGGGAAGGGTCCTCGTGATTGATGACGAGAGAAGCGTGTGCATCAGCTGCCAGCGCATTCTCGAGGAAGAAGGCTATGCGGTCGAGTATGCACTTTCGGGCGTCGAGGGGATCGAAAGGGCTAAGCGTCAAAACTGGGACCTCATTCTGCTTGATCTGATAATGCCCGACCTTCCAGGCATGGAAGCTCTGGCGCAGATCCACGCAGAGAGGCCGGATCAAACTGTCGTCATCATCACCGGCTATGCGACGATCCAGACCAGCATTGAGGCGATAAAGCAGGGTGCCTTCGACTATATCCCCAAGCCATTCACACCCGAGGAACTTGCCCTGTCTGTATCCAAGGCGTTGGACGACCGCCGGTTGCGAAGCGAGAACGAATACCTCAAGCAGGAGCTTTACAGGGTCCGTTCCGAGTCGCCCATTGTCAGCCGCTCGAAGGTAATGGGGGAGATCCTTAATCAGATCCGGAAGGTCGCGCCGTCGGAGTTCACGGTGATGATCTATGGAGAGTCGGGAACCGGCAAGGAACTGATGGCTCATGCCATTCACGAGAATAGTGCCAGGCGTGAGAGACCCTTCGTCGCGGTGGACGTCTCGGCGGTAACGCCCACACTCGTCGAGTCTGAGCTCTTCGGACACGTTAAGGGAGCGTTTACCGGCGCGGTCCGCAGCCGTCCGGGCTACTTTATTATCGCCGACGGCGGAAGCCTTTTCCTGGACGAGATTGCCAACATCAACTATGACCTGCAGGGAAAACTCCTGCGCGTACTAGAGAACAAGCGTGTGCGCCCTGTCGGGAGCGATGATGAACGGAGGATCGACATCCGTCTCATCGTTGCGACCAACCGTGACCTCTTCAGACTCTGCCGGGAGGGAAAGTTCCGCGAGGATTTGTACTATCGCTTGAATGTCATCCCACTTACCGTCCCGCCGCTGCGCGACCGCTCAGACGATATTCCCCTGTTGGCCAAGCACTTCTTGGAAAAGGCTCGGGGAAAGTCGGATACGCGGATCAGGGGATTTACTACCGAGGCAATGGCAAAGCTGATCGCGTACGAGTGGCCGGGAAACGTTCGCGAGCTCAAGAACCTCATCGAACGCCTCGTCGGAACGGTCGAAACGGATCTGGTCCGGATCGAACATCTTCCTCCCAAAATCTCCGGAGTGCTCACCGTCACGCCGGATACTGGCATCGGACAGGCCCCTGAAAGCATCCGGGAACTCAAATTGTCGAAGCGCCGGCTCAAGGAGAGGGTTTACGAACAGGTCGATCGCGCCTTCATATTCAATGCCCTGGACCGAACCGGTTGGAACATCACGCACGCTGCCGCCTTCGTTGGCATGCAGCGCACCAACTTCCATGCTCTGATGCGCAAATACGGGATCAGAAGAGGCGAATGACAAATTGCGGCGCGCCGCCTGTTGGGCCTGGTTTTTGCGCGTTGCTTGACGTAATCTGCCAAAAATTTCGCGAATTGCACGAACGGATAAAGTTCACGGCTTATCTCGTGAAATTCGTGGCAGTCTTGATGAGGAGTGACCAGATGAAGAGCGCACGCCGTCTCCATTGGATCATCGCGACAGTGTTGCTTGCCTGCTCGCAGTCCCCCACCCTGCCCGCAGACGAGCCTATACCTCCTTATAAGGATCCCAAGATCGGCATTGAAAAGCGCGTTGAAGACCTCCTCGCACGCATGACCCTCGATGAGAAGATCGGGCAGATGTCGCAGGCCGCCTCGTTGCGTAGCCCACTGTCAGAAAAAGCGAAGGACGAAATCAGAATGGGCCGGTGGGGCTCGTTCCTGAACGCCGGTGCTCCCGGCGACAGGGTTGCGGCTCAGCAGATCGCAACCAGGGAAGGCAGATTGGGAATCCCACTGATATTCGGCAGGGATGTGATTCATGGCTACCGGACCATATTCCCCATTCCGCTAGGCCAGGCGGCCAGCTGGGATCCTCACCTGGTCCGTCAGGCGGCCCGCGTTGCCGCACGAGAGGCGGCGAGTGACGGTATCCATTGGACCTTCGCGCCGATGCTCGACATCGCACGCGATCCACGCTGGGGACGCATCGCGGAATCCCCGGGCGAAGATCCATATCTGGCAAGCGTTCTGGCAGCGGCAATGGTGCACGGATTCCAGGGGGAGTCCCTTGATCTCCCGGATTCGATTGCCGCCTGTGCCAAACATTACGTGGGCTACGGCGCGGCCGAGGGAGGCAGGGATTACAACACGACGTGGATCCCGGAGAACCTGTTGCGCAACGTCTACCTTCGGCCGTTTCGTGCCGCGCGGGATGCCGGCGTCGCAACGTTCATGAGCGCGTTTAATGACCTGAATGGAATCCCGGCCAGCGGCAACTCTTTCACACTGCGACAAGTGTTGCGTCACGAGTGGAGGTTCGATGGTTTCGTGGTGAGCGACTACAACTCCGTGGTGGAAATGGTACCTCACGGTTATGCCGCAGACGCCAAGGACGCGGCTCTCAAGGGTGTCAGAGCCGGCGTGGACATGGAAATGACCACCACGAGCTACCACGACAACATCAAGCCCCTGATTGAGGCTGGACAACTCGATCCCAGTCTCGTCGATGAGGCGGTGCGGGGCATCCTCAGGATTAAGTTCCGGCTTGGTCTTTTCGACCGGGCCACGACAGCGCCGGCCGGCAACCCAGCACTCCTTGCCCCCGATGCAAGAGAAATAGCGAGCAGGCTGGCAGCTGAATGCATCGTTCTGCTGAAGAGCGACAAGGGTGTACTGCCGCTCGCAAAGTCAATCGGCAGGATAGCAGTCATTGGCCCACTGGCGGACAGCCCAGTCGACCAGATGGGCACATGGGTGCTGGACGGCCGCCGCGAAGATGTGCGAACGCCACTTGCAGCCTTCCGCCAGGTGCTCGGCGAAGCTCACGTGGCGTGGGCGGCCGGCCTGAAGAACAGCCGTGATTCGAGTCCCGACGGGTTTGCCGCCGCTCTGGAAGCCGCGCGAAGTGCCGATGCCGTCCTATTGTTCCTGGGGGAGGAACAAATCCTCTCCGGCGAAGCTCACTCGCGTGCCTTCCTCGATCTGCCCGGCGCTCAAGAGCAACTTGTCGATGAGGTTGCAAAAGCGCGGAAGCCGACGATCGCCGTCATCATGGCAGGACGCCCCCTGACGTTCCACAGCGTAGCTCAGAAGGTGAATGCGATCCTCTATGCGTGGCATCCCGGAACGATGGGAGGCCCGGCCGTCGCGGACATCGTGTTTGGCACCGCCGTGCCATCCGGAAAGTTGCCTGTTACATTTCCTCGCACTGTCGGTCAGGTTCCGATCTACTACGCGCACATGAATACAGGACGACCTCCCTCTGCGAATGAACTGGGCATCCCAATGGGTACGCCCGTCGACCCAAAGGGCTATACCTCAAAATACCTGGACGTAGACTTCACGCCTGAGTATCCGTTCGGCTTCGGGCTTTCCTACACCACCTTCGAGTATTCCCACATGCACCTTTCCACCAACCAGGTGCATCTGGGCGGCAAATTGACCATTTCAGCCGAAATCACCAACGCCGGCGCATACGAGGCGGACGAGGTCGTGCAACTTTACGTGCGTGATCTCGTGGGCAGCGTGACGAGGCCGGTCCGGGAACTCAGAGGATTCCGCCGCATACACCTCAAGGCGGGAGAGAAGCAGACGGCCGAGTTCAATTTGACCACGGACGATCTGGCTTTTTACAACGATCGGAATCAGCTTGTGACAGAGCCAGGAGCGTTCCACATCTGGATCGCGCCGGATTCGGCATCGGGATTGCGCGGCGAGTTCGAAGTCATCAAATAGCAGAAGGTTGCTCTGTGTCCTGTGAATCTCAGCCAACCGCAAACACATAGAACCCTCAGGAACACCCGAAGGATGGCAAAGTGAAAGTATTGTTCATCGGAGGAACCGGGAACATATCGACGGCATGCACCAGGCTTGCGCTCGATAAGGGAATCGAACTCTCGCTCTTCACTCGCGGCCTGAGCCCACGCTTCGCCCCCGAGGGAGCCCGGATTATTTCCGGGGATATCCGAGACACCCACCAGGCGGCACAGTTGAAAGACCTCGATTTTGACACTGTCGTCGATTGGGTGGCATACACCCTCGAAGACGTGGAGAGAGACCTGTCGCTGTTCCGCGGCAGGATACGACAGTACATCTTCATCAGTTCAGCATCCGCGTACCGGAAGCCACCGCTTCATTATCTGATAAGCGAGTCCACACCGATCGCGAACCCGTTCTGGCAGTATGCGCGAGACAAAATCGCCTGCGAGGAAAGGCTGAATCGTGCCTTTCGGGAAGAGGGCTTCCCGGCCTGCGTAGTCCGCCCTTCACTCACTTATGGCGAAACGTGGCTTCCCTGCGCCATCGGCGGGCATGATTACACACTGGTGGATCGGATGAAGCGTGGAAAGAAGGCCATCGTTCATGGCGATGGGCAATCCCTTTGGGTCATGACTCACAACAGCGATTTTGCGAAAGGTATTATTGGGCTCTTCGGCAACCCGCGCACTTTGGGAGAGCAGTACCACATCACGTCCGACGAGGTACTCAGCTGGGATCAGATCTACCGTATCATTGGCCGCGCCGCCGGGGTTGAACCGGACCTGATACACATTCCTTCGGATTTCGTCAGGCTTTTCGATGAGCGGATCGGGGCAGGCCTGCTGGGAGATAAGGCCTATTCGGTGGTCTTTGACAATTCCAAAGTCAAGGCGGCCGTACCAGGATTCCAGGCGACTGTGTCGTTCGAGGAAGGCATCAAGAGATGTCTCGACTGGTTTGACTCAGATCCGAATCGCAAGGCTATAACTGCCGGGACAAATCAGGTCATGGATCGCATTATCGAACGCTACGAAAGCGCCTATGCCCCGGATTTCAGCCGCTCGGGTCCGATCCGGAGAGATCGGTTCTCAATTTAATGCTCGGGGCGCCTGAGCCGGCCAGCTTCAGTTTTGGCTCGCGCTCAATCGCCTTGAGCAACTCCCGCGTAACCCTGTCATCGATCTCTGCGGCATGCTGCAGGTCCACCGGATAGCGGAGCACTGCTTCCAGACTGGACGACGTCAGGCGCAGCCTGCACTTGGGCTGCAACTCTCCCACAGGTGCAACAACGAGGGTCTTCTCCAATTGCCGGCGCTGCTGCTCCATCAGTTCACGGCCGCCAGAGAAGACGGCGTCAACAACTTCGCGCAGGCGCTTTTCGACCGAGCTGTAATCGCTGTCTTGAGACATGGCGAGTGTAACCTCGTGCCAGACGAAATTTGTGCCGGGAACCTGTTTGAAGAGCCCCCCCGATGCCTGAAAAACGATCGAATTTGAAAAGGCCGCCATTCGACCACTCGGGATTTTTCCCCCGCCGCTGATCAGCTCCAACAGATGAAATCTCAAGAGCCCAATGTCCACCACCTCGCCGGTTACTCCGGAGACCTGCACCCGGTCACCCACTCTGATCCCGAACTTGCCGATGAGAAGGAAGTATCCCACGGCCGAGAGGATGACATTCTGCAGTGCGACCGCCACGCCTGCGGTTATGAGACCCGCGAACGTTGCCACGGGGCCAAGCTCGTTCACAAATGCCAGGACGATAACGATCGCGATAGCACACCACTGCACAATTCGCTTGAGCAGGAGAAGCTGGTGTCTGCGGTGCAGGTCCTGAACGTAGCGAAGTATGGTCCGCCGCCAAAGCTCCGCAGCTCCGATGATCGCTGCTAGGAACAGGACAAGGAACGCAAGCTTCAGCACGAGGCTTCTCAACCTCTCCGAATAGTCAGCCTTGATTCCCGACTGCCAGGATGCAAGGTTCTTCCTGTAAACGTCGAGGAGGATTCGCATCTTGCTCAGAGGGAGAAGTGATGTTGAATTCCGCTTGAACTCGGCGGTGAGTGCATCGAGATCTTTCTTTACCTGTGCAAGTTCGGTCTCATTTGCCGAATCCGCCTGCTTGGCCAAGTCTTCGCCGCGCCTGGAGATTTCTCTGAGTCTGTTCACGAGCGGAGACTGCAGTTCCTTAACTGACTGGGAGAGAGAGTCCGTCGTTTGAATCGCGCCGGCAAAGAGCCGCGTTTTTCGAGAGAGAACAAAGATGTCCGCGGTCAATCCCCAAATGCCGGTCGGCTCGGTCCTTTGGGTGCTTGCAGCCGGACCGGCAAGAATCGTTTCGTCGGTCTTGGCTACACCTTCCTGACTGCCGGCGGTTTTCGTCAATGCCGATGGGACGGACCTCGCCAGGGCTTCAATCTGTGCCCGCAATCCGGTCGCCCCGAGACCACTGGTGCTGGATCCGCCGACGAAATCCACCATGCTCCGGAGCGAATCCCTGCGCACCTCGGCAAGATCCAGTTCGCTCTGGATCTCGGCAATTTGCGTCCGCAGATTTTGTCGTTGCCGCCCCTCCGCCGTCAGCAGTTTCTGCCTCTGCGACTCCAACTCCTGCTTCGTTTGCTTGATCTGTTGATCCAGCGTTTCTGTTCGCTTCCGGAGCGCCTCATATCGGGATGAATCGGTGTTCCCGCTTTCTGCCGCGCCGGTGCCGGCTTGCTTTTGCATAGATTCCGCTGCCGCCCTGGCGAAATCGAAAGCGAGCCGGACCACCTGATCAGCCCACTGTTGATCCTGGTTGACGAGTAGTGATTCGCTGGGTTCGGTCGCCATTTGGCGCTGGGCATCCTGCTGACGATACCAGTCAATTGTCTGCTCCAAAAACCTGATGATGGCCTCCGAATCCTTCTGTGCGGCAGGGGTGGTCTGGGATTCCCCAATGTCAACAGCTGCAATCAGGAAGGCGATTGCGATAGCCAGCGTTCTGCACAGCGGGAGATGGGAACCCGACATGACGCACCATTTCATCGATTGCTTTGGCATCGGCACACCTTCTTGGAGTCTTGGAGCCTGGGGTGACTTCCTTAAAAACCCACCCCAGGCTGCAAGACTCGGCTATTTGTCTCCGAGGACGACTTCAAAGCTGGCGCTGCACTTCAGCGCCGGATCAAACTCAACCGTTTTGGACGCTTGCCCGAAGGTGATGCGGAATTCGAGCGGTTTCTTCGTTTTTTCTGGAATGCCGGCTACGCGTGCCTTTCCTTCGCTGTTAGTGCCGACTTGAAGTGTGTACTTGTGCAGGCTCATGAATCCATAGCGGATGACCACCTCGATTTTGGCATCATAGATCGGCTTCTTCTCGCTGCCCGTCACGGTGAAAGTCGCGGAACATGGTCCAAGATGACCGTCAACTACGGGCACCTCCTGGGCAATGGCCGCAATCACGGCCCCGCCCAAAACCACGGCTAGAATAGTACCCATCCACGCGAAAATCCTCGGTAAGTGCTCTTTTGTCACTGTCCTATCCTTCCCTTTCATTTCGCCGCTTTCTCCCCGTCCGCCCTTTTCCTCGAAGTGAACCATACGCCCCTATAGCTCTCCCCTGCAATTCCGAATGTTGCCTTGCCCACATAGCTGATGACCGGCGCCACTAGGGCTCGGAGAGTGCGATTCCTTTTCTGATTGTGATTGCTGCAACTAATGTTTTCAGAGGCTTTTGTACTTGAACCTGGTTTTCACAAATGAAAATATAGTTTCATTCGGGTTTGGGGATTTTAGGGGCTGGATGTTGAGAAAGACCAGTCCTTATGTTTTATCGGCTGTTTGGCATTATAATTCTGGCTGCGGGTTACGCGCAGAGCGGTGATTGGCCCCAGTTCCGCGGTCCCAATCGGGACAACATCTCCACAGAAACCGGTCTATTCAGATCGTGGCCAGCCACGGGTCCGAGAGTGCTATGGAAGATACCCGTCTGCGAGGGCT
>DASQID010000459.1:0-1564 GCA_035631775.1 Acidobacteriota bacterium | reverse complement strand
CGGGCCCGCGTCCCGGGGGTCTGATGACCCCCGGCACATGAATCCATTCCTTAGCTTGACGCGCATGCCCGTAAGGGCGAGACAACCACACCGATAACAAGTCGCAGCTCAAGCCCCTCGCCCCCGAGGCGAGTGAGGTTCAGTCCACGATCGCCTGGTAGCACAGAGTCTCGAAGAGTCTTTGCAGATTCAAATCTCCATCCGGATGCAGCTGTGCCATAAAAATCCCAATCATGTTCTCCTTCGGATCAACAAAAAACTGCGTATAGAAAAATCCTCCCCAGCCAAACTTGCCCGGCGATCCCAGTTCGTCCAGTGGAGCTTTGGTGCCGGATATTCCAAAGCCAAGGCCAAAGCCGAAGTCAGGCTGGATTTTTCCCAGGTGATCCTGCGTCATCAGTTCTGTCGACTTGCGGCTGAGCACCCTGGTACCGTTCAGCGTTCCTCCGTCCAGCATCATCTGGCAGAAACGAGCATAGTCGGCCACCGTGGAGCACAAACCCGCACCGCCGGAGTAGAGAGTCTTTGGCCCAGTGTAGGGGTAATCCGCCGAATAAACCAGTGGTCCTTCGACGATCGGCTGCTTCGGAAACCGGTTCAGGCCTTTACCGGAATAATAGGTGTATGCGGTCGCCAGGCGCTGCACCTTGTCATCGCCGAGGAAGAACTGCGTGTCCTTCATCCCGAGTGGGCCAAAAAGCCGTGTGCTGAAGAAATCGTCCAGCCTCATGCCGGAGACCACCTCGACCAGATATCCCAGGACATCAACAGAGAGGCTGTACTCGAACTTGTCACCGGGGACGAACAGGAGCGGCAGTCCGGCAAGAATCTTTACGCTGTCTCCGATTCGGCCGTTGTATTGAAGAAGGCCATGCGCAACATTCTTTTCGAGATAGCGAGGACCGAGATCCGGATTCCAGTGATAAGTAAGCCCCGAAGTGTGGGTGAGCAACTGACGGATCGTAATATCTCTGCCGGCAGGGATCGTGTAAGAGCTGCCCGACGCAGGCTTCACCAACACCTTTGGATCTTTAAACTCGGGAATGTACTTCGAGACCGGATCGCTCAGGAGGAATTTGCCTTCTTCGTACAACATCATCACAGCCGCGCTCGTGACAGGCTTGCTCATTGAGCAGATGCGGAAAATTGCGTCGGGCTGCATGGTTTTGCCCGATTCGACGTCCATCATTCCCTGAGCCTTAAACCAGGCTACGCGGCCCTTGCGAGCCACCAGGGACACGGCCCCGGCAATTCGCTTTTCATCGATATTCCGCTGAATGGCGGAGCCGATGCGCTCGAGCCTCTGAGCGGACAGGCCCACCGATTCGGGGCTCGCCGTGGGAAGGCCCTGGCCGAACGCGGGAAAACACCCAAGGACGACCAACAGGACAAGAAGTGTGCGCGAAGTGGCTTTCATGGGCAGTGCCTCCTGATTGAGATCCTGATTCTTACACCAACGGGACGCGAATACACAGGAAATCTCCCTTAGGGCTGGCGCAAGAATAACTTCACATTTTGCGCCAGCCCTAAGGGAGATTTCCTGTGAATTCGCGTCCCGTTGGTG
>DASQID010000458.1:0-7993 GCA_035631775.1 Acidobacteriota bacterium | reverse complement strand
CGGGAAGGGCCTCGACATTCACCACAGCATCACTGACCCGCAGGCATGGACTACCTATCAATACGCAATGCTGGAACTGGCCCGCACCGCGGCGCCTATCGTAGCTCGCCTCGTGCCGGTGCCGTCGGGTGCGAAATGCCTGCTCGACCTCGGCGGCGGCCACGGCCTGTTTGGCGCTACCATCTGCCGGCGGCACCCACCCCTGCGGTCCATCGTCCTCGATCTCCCCAGCGCCCTCGAACCTGCGCGGCAACTCGCGCGCAAAGTTGGCATCGACGACATCGTCGAATATCGCGCCGCCAACCTCCTCGAGGACAGCCTCGGACAAGGCGCCGATGTAGTCCTGCTCTCCAACATCGTCCATCATTTCAGTCCTGAGCAGAATGCCGATCTGCTGATCCGCGTTTACAGTGCCATGAATCCAGGAGGGACAGTGGCCATCTGGGACTCCGAGCGCCGCCCACCGAATGCCCGGGCCGAGGTCGCATCGGACGCGGCCTCGCTCTATTTCAGGCTTACCTCCACCTCGCAGGTTACGACCGCAAAGGAATATGAGACCTGGCTGCGTAACGCCGGATTTCTGCAGGTCAGGTCGAGGCGGTCCCTCCGTGCGCCGGTGAACATAATGACTATTGGAAAGAGGTGAGGCATTTTCACCTGCAGGGCCCGTTCACGAGGTGTTGCCGCGCGAACCTGCTCGCGTCTCTATGAACCACCGGGGAGGTGAATGAGAGTCTGCAGTTCGGTTACCCGCAGATTGGGATCGAAGGATTAGATCTCTTACCGCGTGGTCGAGGTTACTGAGATCCGAGTCGTCGGATGCGGGGGGTAATAGTGTCGTCCGGCCGCGAGCCGAGGCAACACCGTGATCGCCTCCGGACAATGCGCGAAGCAGCACGATTTCACAAATTGGACTTGACCGTTGCTACTCCCTGACCCCAGCTGTTTCCGCGGGGGTGCCGCCGCTGACGATCCACCCATCGGCCAGCTGAATGATCCGGTGTCCGTATGAGGCATTTTTCTCCGAATGCGTCACCTGGATGATCGTAGTGCCTTCCTGATTGAGCCTCGTGAACAGCTCCATGATCTCCTGGCCCTGGCTGGAGTGGAGGTTTCCTGTCGGCTCGTCGGCCAAAATGAGCTTTGGGTTTGCTATGATGGCACGGGCGACCGCCACGAGCTGCTGTTGCCCGCCGGAGAGCTGGTTGGGATAGAGATCTTTCTTGCCGACGATCTGGAAACGGTCCAGCGTATCGCAGACCATGCTCTCCCGTTCCTTGCGGCCGATATTCCTGTAGGAGAGCGGGATGTCGAGGTTTTCGTAAACGGTCAACTGGTCCAGCAGGTGATAGCTCTGGAAAACGAACCCTATGAATTTCTTGTGCAGTTCCGCACGTTCTTTCTTTCCGAGCTTGTGCACGGGCTGATCCAGGAAGTAATACTCCCCGCCCCATGCGCTGTCATGCATCCCGAGCATGTGCAGAAGGGTCGATTTGCCCGCTCCCGAGGGTCCCATGATGGAGACAAACTCGCCTTCCTTGACGTCGAGGTTTATTCTCCTCAGGACGTACGTCTTGGTAACGCCGTGCTCGAAAAACTTCTCCACATTGCGTAGTCTGATCATGGCCACCGCTCACCTTTCAATAAGTACTGCAAAATACCATTTAACTTGGCACGTCAGCTAGCGAAAATGTATCTCAGGGGCCAGGGATCAGGGGCCAGGGATCAGGAATGAGGTGTTTGAATCTTCAAAATAGGGATCCCATCACGGCGCACTCGATTCATCGATGTCCTGACACCCGATCCCCGATCCCTGACCCCCTTGTTCCTGATCCCTGAGAAAGGAGTATCGACCAAATGGCATTTATCCAATTCCTGGGCGCATCTGGCACGGTCACCGGTTCGAAGTTCCTGGTAGGTTCGGGCAATATCCGCTTTCTGGTGGACTGCGGGATGTTTCAGGGAGGCAAGCCGCTCCGCCTATTAAACTGGGCCACTCCTCCTGTGCCTCCCCCCTCAGTCGATCACATCATTCTCACCCATGCCCATGTGGACCATGTAGGCATGCTTCCGGTTTGGGTCCGTGAAGGGTTCCAGGGTGCGGTGTGGACCACGCCTGCGACAAAGGAGCTTTCTGAGATCAGCCTGATCGATGCCGCCCACCTGCAGGAGGAAGACGCGCGCTTTGCCAACAAGAAGGGATTCAGCAAGCACAAGCCTGCACTGCCCCTCTACACCGTACAGGATGCGGAGCGCGCTCTCCAGCATCTTCGCCCCCTCGAGTATGACAAAGAGATCGAGCTTGCCGATGGAACACACGTTCGACTCCGCGATGCCGGGCACATTCTGGGCTCTGCGATCGCCGAGGTCAGTCTCACAGACCGTGGAAAGCAGATGCGCATCGTTTTTTCCGGTGATCTCGGCCGCTACAACGCGCTCATACTCCGGGATCCGGCGCCGCCGGTCGACCGGACGGATTATCTTCTTGTCGAGTCTACTTACGGCGGACGACGCCACGCCGCCGAGGAGACTGCCCGCGAGGTCGAAGAGATTGTCCTGGAAACAGCCAAGCGCGGCGGAATGCTGATCATTCCAGCCTTTACCATTGGCCGGACACAGACATTGCTTTATGTGCTTCGAGAATTAAAGGAAAGGAATGCCATTCCTGACCTCCCTGTTTTTGTTGACAGTCCGATGGCCGTACATGTGACGGAACTCTTCTGCCGGCACATCGCCGAGTTTGACGAGGAGGCCCAGGCGGTTTACAAATCCACGGGAAAGTCCCCGGTGTTGCTCCCCAATCTGCACTTCGTTCAGACTCCGTCAGAATCACAACAGGTAAACGAGCTTCGCTATCCTGGAATTATCATTTCGGCAAGCGGAATGGCCACAGGAGGGAGGATCCTCCATCATTTGAAGCTGCGGCTGCCCGATCCGCGCAATACCGTGCTGTTTGTCGGCTTTCAATCCAACGGAACGCGTGGACAGCTTTTAAAAGATGGTGCGAAAGAGATCAAGATCCACGGGGAGATGGTTCCCGTCCGAGCCCAGATTCGGGCTATGGAGTCCTTTTCCGCCCATGCCGATTCGGACGAGATCCTACGCTGGCTCAAGACCTTCAAGGAACCGCCGAAGCAGACCTTCATAGTGCACGGAGAAGCCGGGGCCAGCCAGGCACTCGAAAAACAGATCCAAGAGGAATTGGGCTGGAACACCCACATTCCGCAATACCTCGAATCCGTCAAACTCAGGGTGTGAAGGCGGGGGACGGGGATTAGGGGTCAGGGGCCAGGAGGAGCGGAAAACCACGCATTGTCGGCGAGATTCCTACTTTTCGACAAGACAGCGGCTTACTATGTACTTTCCGTCGAGAACCTCCACAAATCGTTCTTCAGATCAGGTTGCCCTGCTTCGCATCTATTTCCGAGCGTGCTCGAGGATCTTGTCCGTGGCTTTCAGCCCAATTCCCGTAAGTTCGACGACTATGCTCTCGCCTGGACGCACTTGACTCTCGGCTGCCAGCCCTGCAACGGCTGCAGGGGCAGCCGCTGACGTGGGCTCAATATAGATGCCACTGCGACCCATCGTTTCAACCATGTCCCATATCGCTGATTCTGAAACGGTCCGCACCAATCCGTTGCTGGCGCGCACGGCGTTCAGGATGTCTCTGCCTTTGATGGGATGGGCGATGGATATGCCTTCAGCCGCGGTCTCACCGGTCTTGACGGGCACCACATCGGAGAGTTTCTCCGACCAGGCATGATAGACAGGGGCGCACTTCTCCGCCTGGACAGCGACGAGGCGAGGCAACCTGGGGATCACGCCTGCCCGCAGGAGATCCGTGAAGCCCGCGTGCAGTCCAAGAATCAGCCCACCACCGCCGACTGGTGTGACGACCAAGTCGGGAGCTTTCCATCCCAGCTGTTCCGTGATTTCGAAGGCGAGTGTCTTGAGTCCGGAAATGAAGTATGGATTCCAATTATGACTTGCGTAATAGGAGTGCTTGGAAGCCTGCACTGCGGCAATGGCGGTGTCCTCGCGTGTGCCCGGAACCCTGATCAGGTTCGCCCCGTAAATTGCGATCTGTGCCGCCTTTCCTGTCGAGGCGTACTCAGGAATATATATGTCCGCCCGGATGCCTGCTGCCGCCGTGTATGCGGCTATCGCGGCCCCGGCGTTGCCGGAGGAATCTTCCACGACCTCCCTTACCCCCCATTCTCTCAGCTTGCTGATCATCACCGCGCAGCCCCGGTCCTTGAAGGATCCGGTCGGGTGCAGATAGTCGAGCTTGAAGAGGACTGGTATGCCGCTCAGTTCCCCCCTCACCATAGGTGTGGATCCCTCGCCGAGGGTTACGGCATTCGACTGATCTGTCAGCCCAAGAGCCTCGGCGTAACGCCACAGGCCCGCTTTGCGTCCTCTTACCTGATCAGGCCGGAACATCCCGGTGCCTTCCAGGCGAAGGTAGTTGCCACAGTCACAACACCAGCGTGCCAGAGATGTAGAGTACGAAGCGCCACACCCGGAGCATAGAAGGGTGGTCATAGCAGGTCGTCCACCGTAAATGTCAAGATCGTAGATTCATTGTGGGAGGGGCAGGGCACGAAATCCGTAAATCTTGGGCCGCCAATAGGGGTCGAAGGACGAAAGATTCGTACCAATCGATGACTCGGAATGGTAGAACTGCCGTGGTCCGGCAACTATGCCGCAGTGTTTGAGGTCGTCGAAGAAGACAATATTGCCGGCCTTCCAGCGCTCCTTTGCGGGCACCTGCGGCAGGCACATGTAAAACTTGCGGGCTGTGGTGCGCTTGATCAAAATCCCGTTTTCCCACATCACCCGCCACACGAAGCCTGAACAGTCAAAACTCTTGAGCCCTGAAGCCCCCCAAACATAAGGCTTGCCAAGATTCGTCTCGATAGTTTGCTTCATGCGGTCCCAGAACTCTTGGTCCTGGGCTGTGCCAGCTTTCTCGCCTGCTCTCTCGGGCGCCGGACTCGAAGCCAGGGCTCCCGCGGCGAGGAATAAGAGGAATAAGATGAGCAGGTGTCGCTTCATTTTACCGCGCTCCCCAGCAACAGGCCGAGGCCTATGAAGAGGCCGGCCAGGAATATGGCCACCGCGCGATTGCCGGCGAGCAACTGCTGCGAGAAATGGATTTCGGGTGTCAGCCAGTCAAACACTTTATATGCCAAGACAAATCCGGCCAATCCGACTACTAATGAGATAAGAATGGTGGCCAGATAATTGAGAATATTCATATCGTCCACTCCATATATGCCTGAGATGAGGATTTATTCGCACCGCAGAAGATACAGCCTTTTCGTCTGCCATTTCCATGTGTTTTTAACTTGCTCCAGAGGCTTGGAGAGGATAAAAGAAAGCACCACGAAAACAGGAGAAATCGCAGCGTCCAGTCTTCGTGAAGGCTAGTTTTTTGTGCCAGTTTGCGGCTTTTCGGCAAGATTACTTCGAGTTTTGGAAGTGGTTTCTGCAAATCCCGCCTCAAGGACCCAAAGACGTCAGGGTTTCAGGACTCACTCGAATTGCGCCAGGCCGCCTCGGCTCTCTGCGGTGCGCTTTCGGAAAGGCCTATGAGAAATCTCGTATTCGATTTTTCCGGGGGACAAGACCAGCCCTTGGTGCTGGATGTGGAAACGCAGTATCTGACCGAACAAGTCGCGGGGGGGTGGGATGCCGTCGACAAGCTCAAGGTGGCGCTGGTGGTTACCTGGGACGAGAAGAACAGCATGCGCACCTGGTACGAAGAGGATGTTCCCCGACTGCTCATGGAGCTCAGAAACTTCCAACCCATAGTAACCTTTAACGGAGACAATTTCGATTTCAAGGTTCTGGGAGCCTATGGTCCTGTGGATTTTCTGAAGGGCAAGAGTACGGATATGTTGGCCATTATGAGCAGAAAGCTGGGATTCCGAGTGAAGCTCGAATCCGTGGCCCAAGCCACCCTGGGACGGGGAAAAACCGCTTCCGGCAAAGACAGCGTGGATTGGTGGCAGTCCGGCGACCCCGAGAAACGCCGATTGGTTGCCGAGTATTGCGCCAAGGATGTCGAACTGACCAGAGACCTCTATTTGTTTGGGAAGGAAAAGGGATTTGTTTCGATTGACGACGCCAAGCAAGGCGGCACTCGCCGAGTTGAAGTATCGTGGTGACTCGCTGAAGGCACGCCGCAGCCCGGGGTGCTCAGCGGTTTTTGGGCTGAAAATCCGACTTCAGAGTCGGGTAGCAGGCACCTGGCGGCGGGCAACCTTTCGTTGGTGTGCTGCACTCTGATCGCTTGTCGCGGATTTTTAGGAGCGATGGAGCTTCACATAAGCACGAGTACAATCTCAAAGTGATAAATTACGATCTGCGTTGGGGACTCTGGCGTCAATCCCGGAAGTGCCATTCGTACACTGCGGAATGAAACCGATAAGATTCATCCATACCTCCGACGTTCACCTGGACACAAGCTTCTCCGGTTCGGGCTTCCCTTCGCGTCTTGGCGACCGAAAGCGGGAGGCCATCCGAGGAACTTTTCGACGTATCGTCGAGGATGTGCTGAGTCAGGATGTGCAGCTGATGCTCATCGCAGGCGATCTGTTCGAGCACGACCGCATTACACCCGACACGGTCGAGTTTCTGAAGCGTCAGTTTGAGCGATTGGGTAGCATCCCCGTGTTCATTTCACCGGGGAACCATGACCCGTTTATTCAGGGCTCGCCTTACCGGGACGAAGACTGGTCGGCAAACGTGAGCATCTTCCGGGAAGAATCGTTCCAGACCATCGAACTGCCGGAAATCGGGATCCGTGTTGCAGGATTTGGGTATACCCATAACCAGCTGGAGGAGCATCCCTTCTCGAAGTTGCCCACTATGCCTGGGGACCTCACAAACATCGTCCTCGCCCACGCCTCGGATATCAGCCGGGTGCCTTCCGGTAAACTCAGGCACGGACCCTTTGCGGTGGAAGAAATTGCCGGGAAAAATATCGGCTACGTCGCATTGGGACACTATCATCAACAACGAGCCGTCACGAATGAGCTCGACGAGGCTCAGGTCTGGTACAGTGGCATACCGGAGGGAAGAGGTTGGGAAGAGGAAGGCAGGTGCGGTTACCTGCTGGGGGAGATCGTCGACGGCAAAATTAGAGTGGAAGGGCGACCCTGCAATCAGTTTCCGCTACAGACCATTTCCCTCAACTGCGATGGATTCAGCAGCAGGGAGCAGATTGTCGAGGCGATCCTTCAACACCGGGGATCTTCTTTCGATGCCACTACGATTCTGCGCGTCCGCCTCGAAGGAACGCTCGATGTCAAGCTCGATCTTTCTTTCAACGAATTGGAGGCTCGGCTCGCGGGAGAGGTTCTGCACATCGAATGGCAGGACGAGACCAGCACGTCGATCGACTACGACTCCCTGGCCCACGAGAGGACTCTTCGCGGTCGCTTCGCAAAGATCTTAAATGAACGCATCTCGTCGGCTTCCGGGGCGGAGCGCGAGATCATGGAACGAGCCCGGCTTTACGGTACCCAGGCACTCCTGGGGCGCGACGTGCGGCTGAAATAGCGCAGCCGTGCCCGGTTCCCGGCAAGGTGCCAAGAGCCTGGAGGGCCGGCCTTAATTTCTGCTAGCCGACAAGGAACGCACTAAAGTGAACCTCCTGCGCTGCCAGATCTTGGGCTTTGGAAAACTGGCCGATCTCTCGCTCACCTTTCGCGAGGGGCTGAACCTCGTTTTCGCCGCCAACGAGGGGGGAAAGTCCACTCTCCAGCGTTGCCTCGTGAGTCTTCTGTACGGCCAGCTTCGTGCCGATTTCAAGTCCCAACGCCGGCTGGATGGCTGGGTGGAGCAGTACAAGCCCTGGAAGGGTGACGCCTATGGCGGGATTCTCTGGTGCCTTTTGGCGAACGGCAGGGAGATTGAGATCCACCGTTCGTTCGGCAAGGATGAGGCGCGTTTCGAGATTCGTACCGTAACAGGCGAGGCGATC
>DASQID010000457.1:0-20378 GCA_035631775.1 Acidobacteriota bacterium | reverse complement strand
CTCGACAATCTGGCCGGGTGGTCTGGAAACCGGCAGAATGCTTCTCAAGTAACAGCGCGACCGGGAATTGATGCAAGGGTGTCAGGTCTTGAAAATCACACTTTGCATCACAATCATTCCACGACGGGGCCCAAGAATTGACGATTAGCGATTTAGGATTGACGATTGAAGGACCTGTCGGAGGTCAGTCGTCGATCATTAATTATCAATCGTAAATCGCCTTGCGGGAGTATGGCCAGCCATACTCCCGCAGCGGAGAGAAGGTTGCTAGAAGTAGAGTTTGAAACCCAGCTGAACCTGCCGCTCGCCGAACGAACCCGTCACCGTTCCAAATGCGGTCGAATCCAGCGCCGAGTTCGGGTTGTTGAAATGAGGTGTGTTGGTTAGATTGAAGGTCTCGAACCGCAGTTCGGACCTGAACCGTTCCGTGAACAGGAACCTCTTTATAAGGGACATGTCGAGGTTCCAATAGCCGGGACCACTCATGGTGTTGCGTCCCGCGTTGCCGAATGTGGCGGCCGCCGGAATGGAAAAATTGGTGGTATCGAACCATTTGCTTTTTGAACCGATGCCGCCGAGGACGGCTGTCGGTCCGGTGATGTTCGCTCTCTGAGCGTTCCCGGGCGCATTTAGGCTGGTTGCGTTATAGGTAAAAGTCATCGGAAGGCCGGAATAGACAGAAAGCGCTCCGCTGAACTGCCAACCGCCCAGGAGCTTGCCCGACAGACCGGAGGAGAGCCATCGCTTCCCCGGGCCGACAGGCAGGTCGTAGATGAAGCTCTGAACGTACATGTGCGTTCGGTCCTGAGCAGACCGTCCACGGTTCATGCCGAAGTTGATGGGAATGCCCAGTCCGCCATTGTCCGTCGCATAGTCGAGCGCCTTGCCGAATGTGTAGGCGGTCGTGATGCCCAAGCCGCTTTTATAGCGGCGGTCCAACTTCATCTGCAGCCCGTTATATCTCAGGCTAAAGCGGGTCCACTTGGTAACTGCGGCTGTCAGGCCGTACTTGAGATAGAGGGGCTGTCCCTTGTTACCGAGCCCCGGCAGTTGGCCTGCATTGATGTTCACCTGGTTCAGAGTTCCCACGGTGTGGTTTCCAACGTAGGCAGCCTCAAAGGCAAAGCCGCCGGGAAGCTGTTGCTGAACAGCGATATTCCAGGTTTCGAGATAGCCCTGGCGCAGGTCGGACGGGAGGTAGACATAATTTTGATTCGGGGCGGGCGTAATTATTCCGCTATCCGGAATCGCCACGGGCAGAGGCGCCGGGAAGCCCGCTGCCAGGCTCCCTGCCACGCTGTAGGAGTTTGCCGCATTGAAGGCGTTGTTCTGCTTCACGGGGTAATTGAACGCCCATTTGTCGTCCGGGTAGGAAGGATCGAAGGCGAGCCCGAAGGCAGCCCTGATGACCGTCTTCTCCGTCACACGGTAAGCTATTCCAGTGCGCGGAGCGAAGTTTTTCAAAGGAGTATTGATCCCGAGGTTGCTGGGATTCGGGCCAACGCCCGCAAGAACCAGGCTGTTGGTGCTGGGGTCATAGTTGGAGAATCCCGCCCGCTGGGCCGGCGTGGGTGCAAAGTAGATCTCGTGGCGCACGCCGAAATCCAGCGTCAGCTTGGTGCTGACCTGCCATTTATCCTGAAGATAACTGAAGAGCTGTGACTGGCGGAAGGTAGGGAAGATCCCGGGTAGATCGCGGCCGTAAGAGTTGGGAAGATCCAGGAGGAATGCCGCGAACGAGTTTCCAAAGCTTGTCTTTGGATCGCCGTTCAGAGCTGTAGGTCCCTCGCTGAAAGTCCATAATCCCCGTGGCGAGTAGGTCTGTGTCTGCAGCAGATCGTCGCGGTTGCGCCTGAAGTCCACCCCCCACTTTATCGTGTGGTTAGCCTTCACGTAGGTCCAGTTGCTGACAAAGTCGAAGTTGGTTTCCGCGCGGATCCAGGGGAGGCTGGGGGAGAATCCCACGATGGGATTGCCAAAGCCATTCACGTTGATACCCGTAAGTCCGCTCGTAAACCAGTCGAGGTTGACTCCTTTGATTCCGAACGCATCGGATGCGTTGGTCCCGTTGTCCTGGTTTTTGGCATCGTTGCGATAACGCATCACTCCGAAGCGAAAATCGGTGATGAACCTGGGATTGAAAATGTGAGTGTAGTTCAATGCGCCGCTTTGGGCCTTTTGAATCCCCTCTCCCGCGAACCCTCCGTTACGCGGCCCCCCGGCAAGATTGCCGTATGCGCCCGGATCGAAGACCCGCGGGCGTGAAAAGTCGTAGCGTACCGAGAGGCTGTCCAGGCCGCCAAGCTTGTGATCGATCTTGAAATCGAAGGCATTCGTATCCTTTGAAAGGACCGTCGGCCCCTGCCAGTTGTTGGTCAAACCGGGCTGTGTGGGTGCGGGAATCAGTGCCAGGATTCTCTTCGCAATCGAGCTGATCCGGCTGTCGGGAATCAAATTGTTATTGAATGGTGATCTTCCCTTTCCATCCGGGGTGCCTGTCTGCGGGTCGTAGATAATCGACGGAGCCGCGCTCAGATCTCCGGTGCGAAAGGCTGCTGTGGGAACTGTCCACTGGTTGAAGTTCCCGACGCGCGATCGGATCAACATGAAGTCGGCGAAAAAGAAGGTTCTGTCTTTTCGGATCGGCCCGCCGTATGTGGCACCGAACTGGTTGAACACGGTGTGCGGAGCCGGCGTGGCCGAGAAAAAGTTGCGCGCGTACAAGGCATCAACGCGGTTGAACTCGTAGGCGCTTCCGTGGAAATTGTTGGAACCTGATCGCAGCACAACATTGGTAACTGCGCCCCCGGCCCGGCCGAGTTCGGCGTCGTAATTGCTCGTGGTCACGTCAACGGTCTGCAGCGCCTCAATCGGGGGAATCAGCACCGACAGGAGTCCAGTGCGCTGATTGTTGTCGACCCCTTCGATCTGCACGTTGTTTGCATATCGGCCCTGGCCGTTTACTCGCGTAGCCATAGCGTCCTGCGCGTTGAAAAATTCGGAGTGTTCCCTGGTGACCGGAGTTGCGCCTGGCACCAGATTCCAGAGCATCTGAAAATTGCGGTTCCTCCCCGCGATCGGCAACTCCTCCAGCTGTGCCGATTCGATTTTCCGTCCGACGTCCGCCCGGTCCGTCTGGAGCAGAGGAGCGAGCGTCGTGACCTCGATGGTCTCGGTAGGGGCCCCGGGCACGAGCTGCACATCCGCTCGCTGCGTGGTGTTGACCAGGACGTCAACCATCTCCACAAATCCCGTCTTGAAACCCACGAGTTTCGCTTCGACTCGATATGTGCCTGGATTGAGGTTGCCGAAGACGTAGTTGCCGCTTTCGTTGGTAAGCATCGAGCGGGTGATGTTGGTGTTGATGTCCTTGATTGTCACTTCCGCGGCAGGCACCACGGCCCCGGAAGTATCCGTCACTGTTCCGACGAGGCTGGCCTTTGTGGCCTGCCCGTACAGGAGTGCCGCTGAAAGCACAAAAACAAACAATGCTGGAATCGTCATGTCCACAGTATGCCGGGCGCCGGACATGGCTCCAGTCTGTCTGAGACACATCTGATTCATTTTGTTCTCCTGATTATTGCAGGCTCCCCTCGAGCCTGTGATTCGTGCGGGCGAGTTCCGCCGACGCACATGCTTGCAGAATTGCGGCCGATCCAGGGCCGAAGCGCGATTCTGCGGAGGTCACCAGAACGCAGACGATTGAAAATAAAATCCTAAACGAAGCGCTTGCGTCCACTCCGCGATGCCGCTCCTTTTGTGGTCGCGGCCTTGCAACTAGGAACGTTCGCCACATCACAGCGGCGGGTGTGGACTATATTGCAGAGCGTAAATTACGGCCGCCGGCGAGCTATGTAAACTATCGAAAGATAGTTTACGCAAGTCGTCTCGTGACCTAGGCTGAATCCGGTGGTGGGTGTTCCACACCCGTGGAGGATGGGAGATTCCCGGTTACCTCCACGCTCAATCGGAAGCAACCGATGCGCTGTCGACCCTGGCTGCTTTGCTAGACTGCGTAGAGTGGCTGCTTTCAGTTATCCATAACGCGGAGCAGCTGTGCGGAAGCCTGCCAGGCAAACCTCCGCCGAATGGAGTGGAGTGGAGTGCGGCTCTGATTTGGCGCAGCGATCGGGGCCGCAATTTCCCAGGGCAGTGGAGCCGCAACCAATCGTACTAGTAACGTTCAAATCCTTGCCAGGTCGGCAAGGATACGGTCGCTTGTCTTTGCGCTTTGGCGTCCTTGCGGTGGCTTTTTAAAGAGCCATCGCAAAGGAACAATGACGCGAAGGAACGCAAAGAATTTTGAAGACCTGACACCACTAACGGGCAAGTATATAATGTGCAGTCTCTCAGATTCCTTCGGGCGCGGCAGAGTCTGCTTCTTGGCCTCCGTCGCCCAGTTGTCCTCTGGATGCTCCGGATCCTGACCGGGTCAGTCATGTGGAACGGCCGAGCGAAAAACAGGAAGTCGATTGCACTGATCGAAATGCTCGTGGCGCTCACCCTTTGGCTTTGTTCCCATCCTCTCCGTTCGGTCGCCTCCCAAATCGGTAGCTCCAGAGAGCTTTCAAACTACTCCGTTGACTTTTGGCGGGAGGCACAGGGGTTTCCGTCCACCAGAATCAGGAACATTGTCCAAACGCGAGACGGCTATCTTTGGATGGCAACCTACGGTGGGGTGGTGAGATTCGACGGAGCCAGTTTTACCTTGTTCAATGTCAAAACCGGGAATCTCAAATACGATGAGGTGTGGGGATTAAAAGAGGACAAGGAAGGCGGACTCTGGATTGGAACATACGGCGGTGGCTTGACTCTCTTTAAGGACGGACGCTTTACGACCTTTACGGCCGCCGACGGACTGCCGGACGACGCGATCAGGTCGATGGATGTCGATCCCGAGGGGAATGTGTGGGCGGGCACATTGCGCGGCGCATGCCGCTATTCGCACGGTACGTTTACTTCCTTCACCAGAAAAGACGGCTTGTCGAACGATTTTGTCACCTCGATCTGTGCGGCTTCCAGCCAGGGGATTTTTGCTGCCGCGGGCAACAAGCTTCATCGCTTGTCTGACGGGAAATTTGTCGTGCAACCTGGAGTTATTGAGGAAAACGAAGGCCGGATATCGAATCTCTCCGCCGGAAACGATGGGGCGATCTGGATTGCGTTTGAAGGTGGGCCGGTGAAGAAGCTGAAGGACGGCTTGGTCGAAAAGTATGCCGTGGAGAAAGCCTCGAGCGTCGGCGACAGCAAAGTCTACGAAGACCGGCAGGGCATCGTGTGGATGGGCTCGGGCGACGGACTGCGCAGGTTGAGGAACGGGAGGTTCGAGGTATTTCCCCAGGGAAGTGCAGGGGCTGGGCTCGGGGTCGTTCTCAGCTTGTGCCTGGACCGGGAAGGGAGCCTCTGGATTGGTCTGGAGACAAACGGTCTTGCCCGACTCAAGCGGGCACAGGTGGCCACACTCACAGAAGAACAGGGACTGCCGCATGACAGCGTCCTCTCGGCCTTTCAGGACTCGAGGGGAGATATCTGGATCGGAACGGCCATCGGATTTTCAAAATGGAGTGGCGGGAAAGTATCCAGTCGCACCGAGCTGAACGGCATCCCCATACGACACGTCTCCTCGGTCGCCGAAGACAAAGATGGCACTGTTTGGTTTGGTGCCGGCGGGCAAATCTTCAAGATCATGAAGGACGGCAGGTTTGTCATAGATCCGGAATGGAAGAGAGTGTTTGAGATCAAGACGATCTACTGTGATCCGCTCGGGCGGATGTGGATAGGGACCGACGGTGATGGCCTGTTTCGAATTGAACACGGGCGGGTGATAACGTACCGGACCCAGGAGGGACTGGCCAGCAACCAAGTCCGGGGCATCCTGTACGATCGTCAGGGAACGCTCTGGGTCACAACTTTCGGAGGTGGGGTAAGCCGGTTTGCCGATGGGAAGTTCACCAGCTTCACCACCAAAGACGGTCTTGGAAGCAACCGTGTGGTCGCGATACATCAGGCAGACGATGATTCACTCTGGTTTGCGACGAGAGGAGGATTGAGCCGACTCAAGCGTGGGCGTTTCCGTACGTACACGATTCAGGAGGGACTTCCCGTAAATCAAATCAGCGGAATCCTCGAGGACGGAAACGGTAACTTCTGGTTCAGCTGCTCACAGGGTCTCGTCAGAGTCAGAAAGACCGACTTCAAGGATCTCGATGAAGGAAAGATCACCAGGATTGCCTGTCACACCTACGGAGTGGGCGAGGGGCTGAGAAGTTCTGCGTTCGTCGCCGGCTATCAACCGAATGCATGCAGGACAACCGACGGAAGACTTCTGTTCGCTTCCTTGAAGGGACTGGTGGTAATCAGTACAGAGCAACTCTTTTCGAATGCGCTTGTCCCGCCGGTTCGGATCGAGAAGGTGCTGATCGACAAAAAGCCCGCTGACACGGGTCATCATGTGGTCATCCCGCCTGGCGACGGCGAGGTGGAAATTCACTATTCGGCTTTGAGCTATCTGGCTCCTGAGAAGGTGCAATTCAAATATCAGCTGGAAGGCTTCGACAGGGAATGGGTGGACGCCGGCACCCGAAGATTCGCCTATTATGCAGGACTGCAGGCCGGGGAATACAAATTCCGTGTAATCGCATGCAATAACGACGGCGTCTGGAACGAGGCGGGCGACGTATTCGCCTTCCACCTCCGGCCACATTACTATCAGACAATATGGTTTTATATTTTGTGCGCTGCACTGGCGCTGCTGGCGGCCTACCGCTTCTACCTGATTCGAATAAACAGGATAAAGGCTGAGTTTGCGGCCGTGACCATGGAACGCAACCGGATCGCACGGGAAATTCACGACACAATGGCTCAGGGCTTCGCAGGGATCTCCGTGCAGCTGGAAGCAGGCAAGCAGATGCTCTTCAATTCGCCTCGGCTCGCTGAAGAACATCTGGACGAGGCAAATAACCTGGCTCGAGGCTGTCTCCAGGAAGTACGCCGATACGTTTGGAACTTGCGGCATCGGGATCAGGGCAAAGGGGAGCTTGCGGCCAGACTGTCGGAGCTGGCGAAGACGATCGGCGCCGAAACATCTTTTCAATTCAAGACTACGGGCACACCACGTCGGTTGTCGGAGCCTACCGAGAACATTCTCCTCAGGATTGGGCAGGAAGCCATAGTAAATGCCGTCAAACATGCGCGTGCAGGAAGGATAGAAGTCGAGTTGTTGTTTGAAAGGAGGCACGTCAAGCTGCGCATTCAAGATGATGGCTGTGGATTCGATCCTGATCGGGAAGAGGTCCGGGACGATGGCCATTTCGGCATGCTTGGGATGCGCGAGAGAGCTACTCAGTTGGGAGGCTGCCTGACCGTGAACACCGCACCGGGGCTGGGCACGGACATCGAGGTCAAGGTGCCGCTTCGAGCATGAATACAGTCAGGGGATCGAAGCATGAACCCGTCAGAGCCGATTCGCGTCATGGTAGTAGATGACCATGACATTATGCGTGCCGGACTCGTGTCGATGATCGACCGGGAGTCTGGCATGAAGGTAGTTGCCGAGGCCGGCGATGGCCGGCGGGCTGTCGAGGAATTCCGTAAACACAAACCCGATATCACCCTGATGGATTTGCGTATGCCACTCATGGACGGCGTGGAGGCCATTGAGTCCATACGAAAGGAATTCCATAACAGCCGCTTTATAGTGCTCACGACTTACGACGGGGATGAAGACATCTACCGCGCCCTGGAAGCCGGCGCGCAGGCTTACTTGCTTAAGGGTATGGCGAGAAATGAACTGTTCGCGGCGATCCGGGCGGTACACTCAGGTCTGCGTTACATCCCTTCCGTCGTGACGAAGTCAATCACCGGTCAGATCAGGTCTGACTTGACCAAGCGTGAGCTGGATGTCTTAAAGTTGTTGGCGGCAGGCCGAACCAACAAGGAAATCGCGGCCGCCATCGATACCACAGAGGGGACTATAAAGTCATATGTCATTCACATTCTGGACAAGTTGGAAGTGAATGACCGAACCGAAGCCGTAACCACTGCCATCAAGCGCGGCATAATCCATCTCTAGCTCCCCGTCAGTGCTGGCGGCTTCGACTCCCAGAGAGGCGATAAACCTTGCGCAGACGCACACTGGAGAAATTCATCTGCCGATCACTGACCTGGTATTGCCGGAGATGAATGGTCGCGAACTCATGGAGAGGCTGTGTGCCACCCGCTCGCGCCTGAAGTGTGTGCATATGTCCGGCCACTCCAGCGACGTGATCCCTCATCAAGCCGATTTGGGTGAGAACGTTCGCCTGATCAAGAAGCCCTTTAAGGGAGAGGAACTCGCCGCCGCGGTCAGAGCGGTCTTGGATGAGGCATAGCGTACACCTCCACAAAAAAATTGACGATTAACGATCTACGAGTGACGATTTAAAGACCTGCCGGACGTCCACTCGTCAATCGTAAATCGTCAATCATAAATCGGGGAGGGAGCAGGCACCACATCCGGGCGCTCGACTTGGCTCCCTATCAGTAGCGATATTTCTCGTTTCAGCCGATCGTTGAGATCCCCTCCCTTCCATACGAAGCTGTGTGCGCCTGCTTTGATTGCATCCGTTTCCAATTCTTCATTGTTTGAATAGATGACTATCGGAGTGAGCAAGTCGAAGATACGGATCCGGCGGCACAACTCTATGCCGTCTCCATCAGGCAGGACCACGTCGATCAGGTGCAAGGAAAACCGGTCGGTTTGCGCGTGCATGAGTCCATCCCGGAAATTTCCTGTGGCTTCGACAGCGTATCCCCACTCCTGGGACTTCGCGGCAACGTGATAAAGGGGCCATGCCATGTTAGACTCTGGGGCGACGAATGGAGGCATCCACGTGATCGCGGTTTGGGGGATAAGATGAATCGGGTAGTCTGCTTCTTCCTCTTGTTCTGCGTGCCGTGCTGCGGATCGTTTGTGCACGGTTTGCAGTCATCCTCCGTTGAAAAACCTCAAACGCACAGGGCGAATATCAGGGTGGATGTCGATCTTGTCCAGACTGATGTAATGGTATTCGACGGAACAGGACGATTTGTCGAGGATCTCAAGAGGGACCAGTTCGAATTGTATGTGGATGGGCGGCCGCAGCCAATTTCGCACTTTGAATTCGTGAACGCCGGAAGCCCCCAGGACCTCAAGCAATGGGTCAATCCTGCCTCTGCTTCGCACCCGTCTCGGACTGAGTCTGCGGCGCCGGTCTCGGATGCCAGCCGGTCGCTCCTCTTCTTCGTGGATGATCTCCACCTGTCATCGGGAAGCGTGTTGCGAGCGCGTAAATCACTCCTGCAGTTCGTCGACAATACGATGAGCGCGAACGATCAGGCAGCGGTCGTCTTCGCAAGCGGTCAAGCCGGCTTTCTGGAGCAACTGACCGACAACAGGGATGTCCTGCATGCCGCGGTTTCCAAGCTCAATTTCTTTGATCAGGGTCTTCAGGACACGACACGTCCCACGATGCTCGAGTCCCAAGCCCAGGCGATCGAACAAAACAACTCGGACGTGATCAAAACCTTTGTCGATGCCACGATGAGGGAGGAGGGGCTGGAACCCCAATTCCGCGACTTGGCCGAGAAGACCGTTCGGGACAGGGCGACCAGGCTGACCCGGAGATCCGCGGAACTCTCCCGGGCAACACTGGATTCACTCATGGGCCTGATGAGGACCGCGGCGTCGATTCCCGGACGGAAGCTGGTTTTTCTCCTGTCCGATGGTTTCATGCTCCACCCACAGGTTTCCGATGTCCTCACACGGTTGGGTAAAGTCACGGCCGCCGCGGCTAGATCGGGCATTGTCATATACTCGCTGGACACCCTGGGGGTGTCGCCTGACGTTCCGGATGCCTCGACGACTGTCTTGAAGGACGGATCAGGCCGCCTGACTGGAACGACTGGAAATGCCATGGGCGCCCTCCGGAGCGGCCTTTACAACCTGGCGGCCGAGACTGGCGGCCGGTTTCTCAACCACACAAACGCGCTCGAGGAATCAATAAAGGAGTCCCTGGCTGAAACGTCGAGGTATTACGTACTCGGGTGGAACCTGAGCCCGGAGCTAAAGGCCAGTCGAAAACGCCGTCAACTGTCCGTCAAGATTGCCGGACGCCCGGATCTCACGGTCCGCATGCGTCAGGGACGATTCGAGATACCGGCCCTAACCGAGGATCGGAGAGCAGCGGGGAGGAGGAGTTCGAAATCAGTCAGGGCTGCCGCCGATCCGCTGCTCGAATTGATCAACGCCCCCTACCCCGGCACGGCACTAAAAGTCCTGATGTCTGCCGCCACCATGCTTGAGCACGGCAAGGAGCCCAGACTGGTGATCTCCCTTGAAGTTCCCGGTGACAGGCTGGACTATAGTGAAGCCGCGGGCAAGCGGCGGGCCCTGGTCAGCCTGTTGGGTGCGGTCCTCAATGAGAAGGGCGCGATCGTGACCAGCTTCAGGCAACGCCTCGAGGCACAAGAGGAGTCGGCGCGGAATATTCGGCCCGACATTTACTACAGCCGCGTGGTGCCGATCGAGCCAGGCCTCTACCAGATCCGTCTTGCGGCTCGGGACAACGCCAGCGGATTGGCCGGCGCTGCCCGCGAATGGATCTCCGTGCCTGCCCCGGGGAATCGCCAGCTTGTCTTGAGCAGCATCTTCCTATGTCCGCAGTCTTCTTTTTCCAAGTTATCCGCGGAATCTTCCGAGAGCCGGCAGTCCCTCGATCTGAACGTAGGCCGCAGGTTTCAAGCTGGTTCGGGGTTTGATTTTGTTTTTCAGATCTACAACGCGGCCCACCGGCCTGACTCTACCGCCCCCGATGTCGCCGTCACGATGCGCCTGTATCGTGGCGACAGGATCGTAGTGGATGTCCCGGCCCGTCCGGTAGACGCCTCAAGCGCCCCGGATCCAACGCAGATTTCGTACGGCGGCAGGTTTACACTCGCCGGGCTGCCTTCTGGACGATACAGCTTCGAAGTGATGGTGGCGGACCGGATCGCGAATACCTCGGCATTCGAACGCACCGGCATTTATATCCAATGAGATTAGACACGTAATCGCTCGTTTCTAACCCCCCACCGGATGGGACACCCCCGTCTCCAATCCGCAATCCGCAATAAAAAGGGCCCCCCGCCTCACGAAGAGGCAGGGGGCCCTGGTGGGGGGAGAGTGAGCTGTCCGTTACCAGTCCACACGCAGTGAAATCTGAATAACGCGAGCGTCATTGGCCTGTTGTGTCAGATCCTGGAGTCCGGTTGAAGTGCTTGGACTTACATCATTGGGGTGGTTAAAGGCATTGAAAAAGTCGCCCTTCAGGCGGATTGTGGTGTATTCCTTGATACGGAAGTTCTTGTAAATTCCGATATCAGTATTCCACGCGCCGGGACCCAGAATGTTGGCCCTGGGGCTCCAGTTGTAAAGATCACCGAGACCGGTCTGCCGGATTGTCCCGTTAGCGAGAGTCTGTGCCACCTTGTTGTCGTAGGCCGTGCCGACAGGGCGCAGCACACGCTGAGATCTGTCCGCCGGCACGAGCTTAAGCAGATCCCCGCCCGTGACGTTGGTGGCCTGGGTCGGGTCGAAGTAGCCCTTGAACCACAGCCGCTGCCTCTTGCCGTTGAGAGTCAATTCGACTCTCTGGTCGCTGCTGAGTCGCGGGTCTCCAAATGCCCACAGTCCGGTGGAGGGGCTCATCCAGGAGCCGCTGCGCCAGTCGCCGTTGAACGCGACCTGCCAGCCGCCCAGTACTCCGTGAATCAACGGATTCCAATCGGCACCCCACCTCTTGCCTTTTCCGAAAGGAAGTTCGATGTTTCCGTTGTACCGGACATGGTGCGGGGGAATGTTCGTGGAATTGAAGTAGACCAGCGCCAAGCGCTGATCGTAAGTCAGGTTGGGCCTCCCGATGATCTGGAGATTATCCGGGACCTGCCCGCCACCGCCGGTCGAATTGATGTCGGAGTTTCCGGACGTGCTGGCCCCGGCATCGGTTGTTGTGAGGGAGCGGGCGTAGGTATAGAACCACTGGAAGGCGATCCCTTTCGAGAACCGTCGTTCCAATTCGATCTGTGCGGAATTGGTGTTTGAGTAACCCGTATGATTCATGAGAGTTGGATTCCAGTTCGGGTTGGCCCGCAGGAGGTCCCTGTTGCCCGGAGGGGCCTGTCCGGTTCGAGCGACGTAATTATATTCAGACTCCCTGGGGTTAACGGTGGCTCGCTGTTCCAACCGGCTGCCGCGATCCCCAATGTAGCTGAGACGCAGAACCGTGTCGCGCATCAGTTCGCGTTCCACGGTAATATGCCATGACTGGGCGCGGCTATCCTCCCAGTTACGGCCATCCCAGAAATAGAGTTGAGCAGCACCCTTGCTGATGGGCACTATCCCGTTGGTATCTATGCCGATCGTCCCGATGTAGTCACTGGCCACCGGCTTGGATACATACGTGTAGTTGAAGTCGGCGTTCTTCTGATTGGGATCGTTCGTGAACCTGAGGTTCAAAGGAGGGGACGTCCGGGTGGACTGGAGGATCTGCGAAAGGGGCATCGGCCAGAAGTACTCTCCGTAGCCGCCCCGCAGGACGGTCTTGCTATTGAGCTGATAAGCCAGACCCAGACGGGGTCCGAAGTTGTGGTTGTCCGGCTGAAAGAGGGCGCTCGGATAGCCGATTGCATCAGCAGTGGTGTAGGTCAATCCCCTCGCGGCCCACGACGCAATAACCGACGGAGGAATACCGGGCAGGCTGCTCATCGTATTGTTGCCCGGAGTCACAACCTCGAACTTGGAGGCGAGGGTGTTCAGGTCGGCTGTGACAATGCGATTGTATTTCTCCGTGTAAGGCGTCCACTTATCCCAACGCAGCCCGATGGTCGCAGTCAGGCGCGGGGTAATGCGCCAGCGGTCGGTCGCGTACGTGCCCACCTCCCACTGTTGAAAATAGAAGTACCCGCGGTTGTATTGGACTGACATGTAATCCGGCAGCCCCAGGAGCAGGTCGGCGAAGCCGTCTCCAGTGTAAGAGTAATTTGTGCCGTCGTCGGGGCTCCAGAGTGACGTCCACTCGCCGCCCCAATTATGGCTCCCGGCCGCCTGCTGCAGTTCGCGAACGTTGTTTTTCTCCCGGCGGACCCTGACGCCGAACTGAAGCTCATGATTGCCCTTATTCCAGGAGAGGTTGTCCTCGAACACGACGCCGGTCAACGCCTGGTTTTTGATGTTGTCGCCGTCGAAGGCATAGTTACCGGCATACATGGTCGGCCATCCGACGGCTCCTAGCGGGTTTGGCAGATGGAGCTGCGTCGCCCAGTCCTTGGGATCGGCCAAAGTCCCCGTGTGGTTGAAGGAGCGCTGCACGTTCACATTGACCTGGTTGAGAATGCTCGGTGTGACCGTTCGAGCCCAATTCACGGAAACGTTATTGATATTCGTATTCCTGGCTGAGGTGCCATACCCGTCGTCCGGTGACTTGGGATTTCCATACAAGCCGCCGTCGATCTGATTCAAGCGCCGGCTGTTAGTCCAGCGCACGGACAGGTTATCTTTCATCGATATCTTGTGGTCTATCTTGGTTGTGTAGTTGCTGATATCGGTCCTGTTTGAAAATGTCTTGTGGTAGTTGTCGTAGTTTACATAGGGATTGGAGTTGTCCGTCGGAAGATCAGTCATGGACTGCAGCGTTTTTGCGAACGCACTGATCCTGCTTGCGGGAATGACGTTCCCCACAAAGGGCAGCCGGTTCCCATTGGCATCGGTGGTCAAGGGATCGTAGAGCTGGTACTTGTTGCCGTCGGAATCCGTGAGGTTGCTGAGGTCGCCTCCCCACATGGCCGCCGTGGGAGTGTAGGTATAGTACGGGTAGTACGGCACCCTCAGTCGCTGGCCTTCATAGGCGAAGAACCAGAAGGTCTTGTCGCGGCCGTTGTAAAGTTTCCCCAGCCAGACCGGCCCGCCGGCCGAGGCGCCGAACTCATTCCGGATATAATGGGGAGCGACGTAGCTCAGAGCGTCCTGACGCCGCCTTGCAACCAAGCCCGCGGTGTTGTTGCGGTGGGTCTCGAAAATGCTGCCGTGAAAGGAATTGGTTCCGCTCCGGGTCGCCAGCGTGACCGTAGCCGGGCGGGAGTAGCGCGCGTCCGAGCCCGTGGTCTCAATACGGAACTCCTGAATGATATCAAGCCCCGGCTGCACCACGGCTATGCCACCGCCGAAGCGGTCCACTATAGAAGATCCGTCAAGACTTATCTCCAGCGATCCGACCTTCAAGCCGTTGACGCGGGCTGCTCCGCCTCCCTCCACACCTGCAGTTAAATCAAAGAGGTTGCTGATCGAACGTCCGTTCAACGGCAGATCGCGAATGCGATCGGCGTCCTTGACGTTGGAGAGGTCCGTGCCCACGGTATTAATGGTCGGGGCTGCTCCGGATACCTCTACGGTCGCAGACAACTCGCCGACTTCGAGCGTCGGATCAATGCTTGCGTCCTGGCCGACTACCAGTTCGAAGGTGCCCACCCAGCGCTTGAATCCGGTGAGTTCCACCATCATCCTGTATTGGCCAAGGGGAAGGGCGCCGATCTTGTAGGCGCCGACATCGTTGGTAACGGCCTTGTGCGAGACATTTGTCAGCACATTCGTGATCGTGACATCGACACCGGGAATCACCGCCTGTTTGGCATCCTTGACGGTGCCGGAGACCGAGCCGAGACCGGTTTGTGTCCACCCCGACTGTGAAGCCAGGAGAACAACAACCAGCCCCGCCAGCAGTACGACCACACCGATATTAGGTCTTTTGGAGTTCGGGCTTCTCATTTCTTTCTCACCTCATCATCCTGAAATCGCGGAGTCCCCAAGCTCCTCGGTGCATCCGCATTTCAGTCATTTTTGAATTGAGGCCCGCCAGTAACATTCATTTGCTGCATTTCCCGTGCCTGGCAGGGTGTGAGAGTGTTGGTTTATGTCTAACAGAAAGGAACTTAAACCAGAGCATTTTTAAAAGCAACAAAAATTCGACGCAAAACAGCGAAGCGGACTTCGGGTGCCGGTCAGGGTCTCGGGCGCAGTCGTCGGAGGGTTTCCGCTTCCCGGGCGGCATCGGATGCCCTGCCCTGGCGTTGGTAGATCTCGAGTGCAGTCTCATGCGCGGATACCAGGTTCGGATCCAGCCGCAATGCCTGCGCGACAGCTGCCAGTGCGCTCTCGAAGTCGCCCTTCTTGAGGAGGATTCGTGAGATGACCATGGGGATCAGGATATCCTCATGGTTCAGGGTCTGTGCCTTGCGGAAGGCCGAAAGCGCATCGTCCCAACGGTCGAGCGTGACGTATAGTCCGCCAAGGTTGAAATAAACCATGTAATCACTCGGAGACTGAGCGATCAGCTTCTGGTAGGTCGCCTCCGCCTCCTTATAGCGCTTCTCCGCAATATGGACATCCGCCAAGCGCTTCAATGCCAGGTCGTAGCCTGGCCGAAGCTGCAGCGTCTTCAGAAATTCTTTTTCCGCCTCATCAAGGGAGCCCGTCACGCTGTGCACCACGCCGAGCTGAAAGTGGGCGATGAGGGATCCCGGTTCGCGCTGCGCTGCGCGAGTCAACAGATTCGCCGCCTCGTCGTATTTTCCGTTCCGGGCCGCGTAGGTGCCGTCGAAGATGAGTTGATAGACGTCTATCTTATCCTTCGGATCCGGGAGCCGGCTGCCCGCGGCCGGCCCCGGAGTGCCTTTACTCAGCGCGAGGTAGCCAAGGGAAGCAAGCTTTTCCATGGTCGCGGTATCGACACTCCTCGGGACAGGCGGCACCGAATTCCGGGGTGAATAACGCGCGATGTCCTGCCGCAGCAGATCTTTCAGCCTCGCCGCCATGGCCCTCTGGTCCGCAGACAGGTTCCGCGACTCCGCCGGATCGGCCTCCGTGTCGTACAACTCAGGCCTCGGCGCTTCGATATATTTAAGACGGCCCAAGCGAATGCTGGTCAAAGGGCTGTAATCGAAGTGGTAGTACGGCAACATGATCTCGGCCTGGGACATGACTTCAGGGAGAGGACTCTTGCCCAGCAGTGCGGAATATGCCCCCTTCCCCTGGACCTCCGACGCCCGCACCCTGCCGGCGAGGCCGAGGGCCTGCAGGACTGTGGGGACCACGTCGATCGTGCGCATCGGCCCCCGCAGCCTTCGATTGCGCGGCGCTGAGGCTCCCGGCAGCTTGAAGATGAGCGGAATTCGAAGCGTTGAATCGTAAATGAAGAATCCGTGTGTCTTCTCGCCGTGCTCTCCGAGGCCCTCTCCGTGGTCCCCCATCAGCACGATCATGCAATCGTCATAAAGTCCATTCTGTTTGAACGCGTCCAATATCCGGCCTACGTTCTCATCCGTATAGGCAATTTCCCCGTCGTAAGGACATGCGCTGTACTGGCGATCGTAAGGTGGAGGAGGGGTGTAGGGATCATGTGGGTCGAAGAAATGAACCCAGAGAAAGAAAGGACCGCTCTTGTTCTTTTCAAGCCAGCGGAGCGACTCGCGGACCACCTCGTCGCCCCGCCGTTCGGCTATCTGCTGCCAGTTCTGATCCCGTGGTGCCGGGAAGTTGTCGTAGTAGAAATCGAATCCCTGGTTGAGTCCCCAGCGGGATTCGAGAACCGCGGAGGCAACCACCGCCCCAGTCCGGTAGCCGGCGCTCTTGAGCATCGTGGCCAGCGTGGTGCGCTCTTTAGGGAGAGTAAATCCCGTGAAATCCCTGACGCCATGAAACACAGGGTAGGTGCCCGTGAAAATGGAAGCGTGGGATGGTAGCGTGAGGGGGATGGGAGTATAGGCATTTTCAATCAGGATGCCGTCGGCGGCCAGCGCGTTAATTCGGGGCGTCTTGATCGACTTGCGGCCGTAACACTCGAGGTGATCGGCGCGCAGCGTGTCGATCGTAATCACGAGGAGATTCGCCCGATTCTGCCCGTTGTCCCGGCGCTGCCCCACGGCGAGGAGCGAAATGAGCAAAATGAGGACAGTTGCTAATGCAAAGCCTGCTCGATTAGGTGCAAGCACCAGTCTCCTCCTGCCGGGCAATCCGCCGCGCGGGCACGGGATTCATTCATTTCTTCGGCACGATGCAGGCCGGCTTGGAAACCGGTCCCCTGGAGCTTGTCGACGTGCCGGCACATCTGGACCGCCCAGAAAAGTAGCACTCAACCACCTTGCGTTTCCAGCAGGAACAAGAGGACCGCGCCCCGTCAGGGATTCCCCATAGTTCCGGTGCCAGTGTATCCGAGATTCGATCCGGCATTCCCTCTCGGCCGTTCCGCCGAAACACGGCCTTCCGGCGTTTCGTCATCCGGGCAAACAAGTTGTCGTACTAGGTTCAGGGTGTCCCTCTAATTATCGATGTTTTTCCCCACTAATAAGTCAGTTACCTGCCGATGGAATTTAACCTCTAAGTCCAATCGAGTCAAGGCGCATACCGGAGTGCGTGGTCCGATATGAGAAACTCGTGGGCCAGGCGAGCCGCATTTCGATTAGGAGCAACGTCATATGGCATCTCCTATTCGATTCGAGCATGATTGAACCGGTATCTCTGGACCTCCCATGGAATGGTTGTGGTCCGACATCAACTAAACAGCCCTCGCCTCGGACGCAAGGAGTTTGAGCTGTGTGCCTGAGGGCGACTATCTGTCTCACGCTGAGTTGCGGTGTTGGTTCTCCGAAGCCAAAAAAATCTCTCCCTAGCCACGCATTCAAGATCATTGAACCCAACATGGATTCGCGGCGTCTACGAAATCAGTCATGAGCATACTGATCCTGGCCTTACTGCCTCTAAAGGGCGGCAGCACGCAGCAGGAAGTCGAGAAACCACTCCCGGATCTCGCGCAATTCCTCCAAGGTGTTCGCGGCCACCTGCGCAGTGACCGGCTGCTACTGAGACGCTCAGAAGTTCCACTTCGGTTCCCGGCTTGGGCGGTGGGCGGCTTTCATGTATGCGGCCGCTTTCTCGACCAGGTCAGGGCGCTCGCCGGAAACGTCGATCTTCTCTCCAGGGTCGTCGGCAAGGTTATACAGCTCGGGCCTTGACTCGGGGGCTTTCCTCACGTTGTTGCGAATTGATTTCCAATTACCGAAGCGGACGGCTTGGGCGAATCCTCCGCCATAGTATTCCCAATACAGGTATTCGTGCACCTTCTGTCCGGCCCGGCCGAGGAGTGTGGGCGTGATGCTCACTCCGTCGATGTCTGTCGGCGCGGTCGTGCCGGCGATGTCGCACAGGGTGGGCAGCATATCCCAAAAGGCACCTGCCAGCGGGCTGGTTGCACCGGCCTTGATACGGCCTGTCCAGCGGGCGATAAACGGTGTGCGGATGCCGCCCTCATACAGGTCCTCCTTGTAGCCGCGCAGATTGCCGTTGCTGTGAAAGAATTCGGGATCCGTGCCGGCCAAAGGGAATACTGCACCGTTGTCGCTGGCGAAGAATACCAGCGTGCGGTCGTCGAGGCCGAGCTCCCGGATGAGTCCCATGAGGCGACCGACATCACGATCCATTCGCGTGATCATTGCCGCGTACGCGGCGCGGGGCGTGTCGTGATTGGCATAGTGCGTCGAGCTGGTCATCGGCGTCTCGGGCCACTTGCCCTTATATTCGGCGAGGGAGTCCTCGGGCACCTGGAGCGAAAGGTGTTGAATGGTGAAGGCGAGATAGAGGAAGAACGGCTCCCCCCGATGTGCCCGGACCCAAGCCAGCGCATCCTGGGTTATCAAGTCGTGCGAATAATACTTCCCCGACGGCTCTATCACGCCCCGCTGGCCGTAAAGGTAAGGCGGATTGCCCTCGAGCATTTCCTTGTGATTGTCGCGCCAGAGGTAAGGAGGGTAATAAGTGTGCGCCATCCCCTGGCAGAGGTAGCCATAGTGGTGATCGAATCCGAAATCCAGCGGGCTGCTGTGATCCTCCGGCATGCCGAGGCCCCACTTGCCGACGATCGCCGTGGCATAACCGGCTCTTTTGAGAATTTGCGCGACCGTCACCGTGCCGGGGTCCATCGGGTGCTGGCCTTCGAGTCCGGGCCCGCGTTGCATGTTGTCGCGCACCACGGCGTGGCCAAGATGTTTGCCGGTCATCAACGTGCACCGACTGGGGGCGCACACCGGGCAGCCGGTGTAGAAACTCGTGAATCGCATTCCCTCGGATGCCATCCGGTCGATGTTGGGGGTCCTTATCTTCGTCTGTCCATAGCAACCCAATTCGCCATAGCCGAGATCATCCGCGAGGACGAAGACGATATTCGGCTTTGTGGACGCGTTCGCGGCTCGATCATTGGAGCTGTTGATGGTGAGCGCACAGGTGGTCAAAAACAGCGCGGTGAACAGCGTGGATTTCTTCATCGAACTACCTCTCGGGAATTATTCATGCCGTCAGGCCGTAGCCACGGGCGTCCGGTACTCAGTTTCTGCTCCGAAAATAGAACGAAATCCTGAATCTCGGGGTCGGAATCGGTATCGGGGTCGGTCTGCTCGACTTCGAGTCTGTATCCCGATTGCGACCCCGAGTCCGATCCCGACGCCCACCGCACCATTTTCATGCGCTTGGGTGCGCGACCTGCGCATGAGGTACTGTCGCGAAACTCCTTTGCCACGCAGATAGTGCCACGAAGGGCGCAAACCGATAGCCCGGGGCAAACGAGGCGCAGCCCGGGATTGGGATCGCGCGCTAATCCGAAAGTGGCACGTCAGTCAGCGATTCTGATCCAAAGCGAAGGACGTGCCCGTCAGGATCCTCCACCCACAGTTCCAGCGCCCATGGTCGGTTTATGGGCGCTTGACGTATCTTCGCACCGCTCGCTTGGTACTCTGCATAAAGCGCTGCGGCATCCTCGACGCCGATCCAAACCCAGGTACCCGGTTGACCCTGGTCGCCCTGGCAGAGATATATCCCGGCTCCATCGCGGCTCACAAAGGTAAATTGGTTGTTCCCCCAACTGGCATTGGTAAATCCCAGGACGTCCACATAGTATCGGAGGCTGACGGTCATATCCTTCACGCGCAGAATCGGTTCTGCATGTTCGAACCTGACCCTCTGCCCCATGGCATTCGGCATCTGAATCTCTCTGAGGATTACAGCGTGGGATAAACCTGCTCCTCACCAAACTTCGAACGGAAACTCAAATTCGGCAAGAAGTGTTCGACGCTTCCGCAGCCTCTCAGTGCTATGTGCGTAACTCGAAGCCCTCCCGGTAGGTCCTCCGAAGCAGAGTGTTCGCTTCCTCGTTGTTCACGAACCTGCCTGCTTTACCGTCATAGTGGAGGGCTTTGCCCTTCTGAGTGCAGGCAATATTGCCGAGCAGCCCCAACTCCGTCAGCAGCCCACCGTAGGAAAAAGGAGCGCCGGCCGGCTTGCGGGC
>DASQID010000456.1:0-2379 GCA_035631775.1 Acidobacteriota bacterium | reverse complement strand
TGCGACCGATTACAGCCCGGAACATCGAGAGCATCATCACCCTATCCCGGCCGTTTCACAGCGGTCGCCGGGTGATCATGCAGGGCCGCTCAACGGTATCCCGGCAGTTCGAGAATCTCATCTTTCAGAAAACTGAGCCGGGTGTGCAGCTTGAATTCAACTATGGTCTTCCGATCCCAGGCCAGTGCAGGGTACCTGAGTCAGGATTGGAATTCAGAACAACACTCGTAGAATCAATAGCTTGTGCTGATTCAGCGACGACTCCCGGCACCTCGCGGGCCGTTCTGGATGTAACATCGCTTCCTGGGGCCCTGTCGGTCCGCTCCCGACATCCTGGTGACAGGTATGGCGGTCCTCGCCACCGCAAGGTGAAGAAAATGCTGATTGATGCCAAGGTTCCGTTGAGTGCTCGGTCCCGGGTCGCAGTGGTGGTTGCAGGAGAAGTCGTGATCTGGATTCCCGGGTTCAAGCCGGCCAAGCAGTATATTGCTCGGCCGGATTCCGGCCGATGTGTCTTACTTGAGGCCCGGCCCCTTACGGAGACGTCTCATTTTTGAGTGGGGCCCCGATGAAGTTTGTTTCTCTCGAAGTGACGGCACACAGGCAACCGCTGGCGTGCGGGACGATCTTGTTTTCGGAAACTAATTGTAAAAGAATGCGTCTAAGTATTATGCAGGTAGAGGTACGACCTAGGAAAGGCTGTCTGCCCTCTGCTATAATGGGTAAGTGGACTCCGCAGACGGATAGCTCCCAGGGAAGTGTTGACCTCGCGCTGCCTCCGAAGTGGGAGAGAACGTGCAGAGAATCCACGGGAGGTTGTTGATTTGAGCACCAATCTGAAAAACATCCTGGTCTGGTTGGCCGTGGTTGTCTCGCTGGTGTTGCTCTGGCAACTTTTCTACAACATCAGGGACGCAAACGTAGAGCCGAAAAATTTCACTACCTTCTACCAGGAAATGACGGCAAAGAAGATCAAGTCCGTCACGATCACAGGCGAGGACCTCGAGGGCGAAGACGTCGGCGGCAAGAAATTCAAGACCGTCATACCTGCGGATTCCGGTTGGGACCTTGCCAAGGAGTTGCAGCAGAACGGAGTCACAGTAACGTTGGAGAAATCCTCCAATTCCTCCTTGATGTACGTGTTTCTCTCCTCCTGGCTTCCCTTTATTCTGCTGATCGGATTCTGGATTTTCTTGATGCGGCAGATGCAGAGCGGCGGCAATAAGGCGCTCTCCTTTGGTAAGAGCCGTGCCCGGCTGATGTCCAGCCAGCAAAAGAAAGTGACTTTCAAGGATGTGGCGGGTGTGGAGGAGGCGAAGGAAGAGCTGACGGAGATCATCGAATTCCTCAAAGAGCCTCAGAAGTTCCAGAAACTAGGGGGAAGGATACCCAAGGGTGTCCTCCTGATGGGTCCTCCCGGAACCGGCAAAACCCTGCTTGCACGTGCCATAGCCGGAGAAGCCAACGTCCCCTTCTTTTCAATCAGCGGCTCGGACTTTGTCGAAATGTTTGTGGGCGTGGGGGCAAGCCGGGTGAGGGATCTGTTCGAGCAAGGAAAGAAGAACGCGCCCTGCATAATCTTCATCGACGAAATTGATGCCGTCGGACGTCACCGCGGCGCCGGACTCGGCGGCGGCCACGACGAGCGCGAACAGACATTGAACCAATTGCTCGTCGAGATGGACGGTTTCGAATCCAATGATGGTGTGATTCTGATCGCGGCCAGCAACCGGCCGGATGTTCTGGACCCGGCACTCCTGCGTCCGGGACGCTTTGACCGTCAGGTGGTCGTGCCTCTGCCGGATATACGCGGCCGGGAAGGAATACTCAAGGTCCACACGCGGAAGATACCTCTTTCCGACGATGTCGAGGTTTCGGTTATCGCGCGCGGGACGCCGGGCTTTTCGGGTGCGGCGCTTGCGAACCTGGTGAATGAAGCTGCACTCAACGCGGCGCGCTATAACCGCAAGACCGTCGTGATGGCTGACTTCGAGGGCGCGAAGGACAAGGTGCTCATGGGCAAGGAACGCAAGTCCATGGTCATCACCGAGGCCGACAAGAAGGTGACTGCCTATCACGAAGCGGGGCATGCACTTGTTGCCGCGCTTATTCCCGGCAGCGATCCGCTGCACAAAGTGACCATCATCCCTCGCGGCATGGCCCTTGGCCTCACCCAACAGCTGCCCGAAACAGATAAGCACAACTACACGAAGGAGTTTATCGAGGGGCAGATCGCGATACTCATGGGCGGACGGTGCGCCGAGAAGATGTTCTTGACCACCGAGACCACACGGGCGGCAAATGACATCGAAGTCGCCACGGAGCGCGCCCGGAAGATGGTTACCGAATGGGCCATGAGCCCGGCGATGGGCCCCCTGA
>DASQID010000455.1:0-5105 GCA_035631775.1 Acidobacteriota bacterium | reverse complement strand
TTCAGGCTGCGGCCCGCAGGCCCGCTGGCTTTGTTGCTCGCTCCTCACATACCACCCCGGGTATAGCTCGTCGCTCGCGCCTCGCCAGCGGGCCTGGGGGCCAGCAGCAAAATGTGAAGTTATTCTTGCGCCAGCCCTAAGTCACCTTGAGGGGGATTCATGTATCGTTCTCGCACCGCCGCAGTCTTGGCTTTTTTGCTCATGTGGATCGTTACGGCCTCCGCCGCCAGGCCGGGCGGATTTCATGCCTGGTTTGTTGACTCTTTAATCAAAGTGTTTCCCGGCGATCCCGTGGGGTCACATCGCCTCGCTGCGGCGGAGTTCAGTGTCGCCCGCAATCAGCATCTCAGCATTCAGGTTGCGGTGAGATCGGCAAAACCGTTGGGTGATGTCACCGCAGAAGTCACGCTGCTCAGAGGGACGAAAGGCGAGAGCATCACCGGAGCATACGCACGCGTTGTCGGTTACGTGGTGGTCGGGTCCAATACCAAGGATACTCCCGCTGATGAACTGATCGGCGAAGCTCCGGGCTGGTACCCCGATCCGCTCTGGAACTTCCCAGTCCGGTTCGATCGGAACCGCACCTATTCGGTCTGGATCACCGTCGCAGTCCCTGACGACGCGGCGCCAGGTCTTTATCGCGGATCCCTGATGCTGCGGGCAGGCGCACGGATGCTCACCGGCCTCGAGTTTCGCGTGCGCGTCTACGACGCCAGGACACCTCGACAAAGAACTCTCAAAATCACAAACTGGTTCAATCTGAGCGAAGCGGCGTCACGGCAGTTTTACGGAGTTTCCCAGTTTTCCGAGGAATGGTGGACATTGGTCGAAAACATCGGCAAGGTGATGGCGGACCACAGACAGAATATGGTCATCACTCCTTTGCTGGACCTCATTCAGGCCCGGGTCGAAGACAACCGGATTGCCTACGACTTCTCCAACTTCGACCGATGGGTTGAGACGTTCCGGAGGGCCGGAGTGGTGGGGTACATCGAGGGGAGCCACCTCCTCGACCGCGCCGGAAGCTATGACGCCGCACTCACGGTCCACACCTATCAGATGGAGAGTGGCAAGGCTGTTCGGCTGACCCTCCCACCGGATGACCCAAGGGTCGAAGCATTTCTGATCGGCTTTCTGTCCGCACTCAACACTCATCTCGAGCAGAGGGGCTGGAAATCAATCTACTTCCAGCACATTCTCGATGAACCGCATGGGCCCGAGCCCCCTTACTATGCGCGCTTTGCCGAGCTCATGCACCGGAGTCTGCCGGCTATTCCGACCATGGATGCGATGGATGCCGCGAACATGCCCGAGGAGCTGCAGAAGAATTGCGATGTCTGGGTGCCGCAGCTGGGGAGGTTCGACGGCCAGATGAACATGATCAAAAGCCGCATCCAAAGCGGCCGCGAAGTGTGGTTTTACACGTGCCTCTTTCCTAATAAGCGCTACTTGAACAGGTTGATAGACTATCCGCTGCTCAAGGTGCGGCTGCTTCACTGGTTTAACTTCCGCTTTGATTTTGCCGGTTACCTGCATTGGGGCTGGAATTACTGGACTCCCGAACCGGTGAACGATACACAGCTGGTAATTGATGCAAACACCGAATTATTGCCGCCGGGCGATGCCTTCATTGTCTATCCTGACCGAGCCAACAGGTCGGTATTCAGTTCGATCCGATTGGAGGCTATGCGCGAAGGAATCGAGGACTATGAGTTGCTGCGCGCCTTGAAACAGAAAGATTCCGAGGAAGCAGAACGCCTATCGCAGGCTGCGATCAGTTCTATCACGGAATATGTAAGGAATCCCGCGGAATTCCGCCGGATCGAACGGGCCCTGTTGGAGCATCTTTCAAAGTGACAGTTGCGAGGCGTTCTCGGCCAATCCCGCGGAACACATAAATGTTAGGGCATGCGCAAGAACAAGATCACATTCCGGCACAGAATGCAGTCACGTGTGGGGGGTCATCAGACGGCGACCCGCGCCGGTCTGATGACCGGCGCCACAGGTGGCCTTCTTTCGTGCCAATTGCGATGTTGAATCTGCGCAGGTCCTCAGGAGCCAAGACACCTTTTCCATCCGGAGGGAGCAACATGGAACAAGTATCGGATCTATCGCGTCGTGACTTTCTCAAGACTGGAGCCAAAACCACCGCAGGAGTTGCCACCCTCGGCGGCATAACCTTCCTCGCACATCCCGAACGCGTTTTTGGCGCCAATGACCGCGTGAGGGTAGCGGTCTGCGGAGTTCATGGGCGGGGCATGGACCACGTCAGGGGATTTCGTCATCTGAAAAATGCCGAAGTGGCCGCCATTTGCGATGCAGATGAAAACGTCATGGGGCAACGCTTGCCGCAGATCGAAAAACTGGGAATTGACAAACCCCGGACCTTCGTCGACATACGGAAGCTACTCGAAGACAAATCCATTGACGCCATCTCAATCGCAACACCTAACCATTGGCACGCCCTCATGGGAATCTGGGCATGCCAGGCCGGCAAGGATGTCTATATTGAGAAACCGTGTTGCCACAATCTGTGGGAAGGAAAGCAGCTGGTCAAAGCGGCAGCCAAGTACGGACGCATCGTCCAGCATGGCACCCAGATTCGATCCGCCCCTGCACTGCAGGAGGCAGTGCGCAGGATGCATGAGGGACTCTTGGGCGAGGTCTACATGGCACGCGGGCTTTGCTTTAAGTGGCGCAAGACTATCGGCCGCGCGCTGGAGGAGGCGGTTCCTTCCGGTGTGCATTACGATTTGTGGACAGGCCCCGCGAAGCTGTTGCCGTTCAGCAAGAACCACTTCCATTACAACTGGCACTGGAACTGGAACTACGGCAACGGTGATCTCGGCAACCAGTGTGTGCACCAGGTTGACGTCGCGCGATGGGGAATGGGTGTCGGCTTCCCCAATCGGGTTTCCGCTGCGGGCGGGCACTTCATGTTTGACGACGATCAGCAGACCCCCAACACTCTCAGTTGCGGATTCGAATATGACATGCCCGACGGGAAACGCAAGATGCTGGAGATCGAAGTCCGACACTGGATCACCAACCGCGAGGCCGGCATCGGCTCAGCGTCATTCGGAAAACCGCAGGGCCCCGTTCCGACCACAGGGATGGGTGCCATTCAGGGAGACAGGAATACAATCGGGGATATCTTCTACGGCTCCGCCGGGTGCCTGGCCACCGGCGATGAGGATGTCTGCGCATTCCAGACCTGGATCGGTGAAAACCAGGAGCCGGGTCCGCGCCAACAGGCTGCGGGCGATCACTATGCGAATTTCGTCGAATGCGTCATCAGCCGAAAAAAGGAGAATCTGAATGCCCCAATCGAGGAAGGCTATATCTCTGCCGGCATCGTCCACCTCGCGAATGTTTCGTATCGGCTAAGACGCTCGCTCAAGTTTGATCCCGTAACCGAGACGGTCATTGGCGACGAAGAGGCCAATAACCTTCTTCGCGACGGCGACCGAGGGTACCGGACTCCATACCAGGTCCCGGAAGAGATTTAGCACCGGCCGCCGGGAACGATCTTCGCGGTGGCTATTTTATATAATAGCCACCGCGAAAACGCCAGGAATCCGGGAGTCGTTCGCTCCGCGTGACTTGGCTCGCCCTCCGCCTTTCTCCAGTCTCAAACAAGAATCGCCTTCACATACTCGACACACTTGCGGACTTCCTTCGCGGCATCCGAATCGGGCGGCACCTCGTATTCGAGTTCGATGTCACAATAAATCGGCCATTTCTGCTTTTGAATCAGCTTGAGGACATCGGCAAGCGGCGTTTCTCCCTTCCCCCAAACTCGATTCGTGCTCGGGGGTGTGCTCTTGGGACCCGTGAGGTCCTTGAGGTGCAAGCTGATGATACGATCATGAAGCCTTTCAATGATCCCGTTGGGATGCAATCCGGTGCTGCCAAAATAGTGTCCCACATCGAAATTGAGCATGATGGCAGGGGAGTAGGCCAGGTATTTGTCAAAACTGAACCCCGGATCGGCCGGCTGAGCATGTTGGTGAAATATCGCATACATATTGTGCTTTTCGGCAAACGGGGCCAGGCGCTTGCAGGCCTCCTCGCCTATCTCATTGCAGACCCCCTTCGCGCCCAATGCCCTGGCAGCATTGAACGAGTAGTCGATCTCCTCGTCGGACCAGGCAGCGGGTGAAAACTTGACGATGTGAATATTTATCCCTGCGTCGCTGAACAGCTTGCGGAGGTCTTCGTATTTTCCCATCGGCAGAGAGGCGCGCACCTTGCGCCTTTCCTCGGCAGCTTCCGCCGAGGCTTTTTTGAAAGCGGCCCTCTGCTCGTCGCTTTGCACAGTTCCTCGCGGCGGTCGGCCCGGACCACTTGGTATGCCCACGTATTCTTCGGCAACATTGCCCATCAATTCGATGGAACTGATGCCGGCCAGCACGCAGTACTTGATTATGTCCTGAGGGGTGCTCGGCATACTGCGCCAGCTATATGTGATCGCTCCGATCTGAACGCCACCGAAGTTGGAGTTTGGTTTTTCGATGATCGCCCCGGAGACATTGATCCCGTAATGCAGCGGCAGCACTGATAATGCCGCCGTTGCCGTGCTGATGAATTGACGCCTGGACACCTTCCCTTCAGACTTGTCACTCACTTGCATAGCCCTCCTTCCAATGTGTGGTATCGGGTCTTGAAGATTTCATTCTGCGCACTTGAAATTCCACCCCGATAATGTGACTCGGCGTCAAAATGAAGTCTTCAGACCTGACAGCCCCAGGATCTTACACCCAACAAGGAGTTGACGGCAGCAAATCCCAGGCCCGCGGTCCGGTGACTCGAAGCGGCTGGATCCCCCGAAGACATATGTGGTGCGGCAATGCCCGGAGAGCTGCCGTTCGGGTCGGAGGGGACTCAACAATCCTTGTCTGGAACGCGATGCATTGAGTAGGCTGAGAAGGGCAGCCATTTGCTACGCCCTTCAGTGCCTATCTGCCAGCGGCACTCTTTCCCAGGGCTTGCGCTGCTTGCGCCCTGGGATTTGATGTGCCCTTCGGTCGAGCCCTGCTGGGACGAGACACACGGAGGCGCGCCCTTATTGATAGGAGTCGGAGCCCCGGACGTGTCGTCCCAAA
>DASQID010000454.1:0-4798 GCA_035631775.1 Acidobacteriota bacterium | reverse complement strand
GGATCTTCTCTCACCAGTTGTTAGCGGCATCAATATGGGACCGTATATCCACAATATCGATCCTGTGCTGTTCAAGGCCGGGAATGTATGTCTCTGGTGGTATGGATTGAGCTACTTCCTGGGTTTCCTCGAGATTCATATCCATTTGATGAGAGCCAGGTGGAAGTTGGACCTTACGCATTCTGACGTGTACAGCCTGAGCCTCCATTTCCTGGGTGGTGTGTTGCTCGGAGGCCGCTTAATCGAGGTGGCATTTGACGAGTGGTCGTTCTATCGACAGCACGTTGCCATGATTCCAGCCTATTGGCTGGGCGGGATGGCCAGTCACGGAGTGATGTTGGGCGCAGCGATGGGCATTTGCCTGTTCTGCTGGAGACACCGGAAACCTCTCAGGTTGATCGCTGATGAGTTTGCCATTCCGGGCGCCTTTCTTCTGGGAATCAGCAGGATTGGCAATTTCATCGACGGGCAGATCGTCGGCCGCGTAACTGACGTGTGCTGGGCGGTGAAATTCCCCGATGCTGAGGGATTCCGCCATCCGGTTGTGCTCTATGACGGGGCCAAGAACCTGTTACTGATTCCATTGCTTCTCTTGGTGAAGAGCCTCCGGCCTGTACAGGGAACAATGTCGGCTTACTTCATCTTCCTTTATGCATTCCTGAGAATCTTCATCGACATGTTCCGGGACTATCCCCGGCATCGTCTTCCAATGGGAACAGGCCAGACTCTGAATATAGTGATGTCTGTTCTAGGCATTTGCCTGCTGGTGCGATCGCACTTGCGCGCGCGAACTGCACGACAAGGTGATATCGCCCCGGACCGTTCTCCGGTGGAAGTGTCCGTAGGCGACGCGCCGACTTTCCTCAAGCGAGCTGCACTTACTGCTCTCCTTCTGTTCTCTCTCACAATTCCAAGCAATTGGACGCAAGACGTTCCGTCCCGCTATGGGAAGCGACATCCCGGGCTTCAGCATTCCGCCGTCTACCCCAAGATCGACACAAATCCGCCAGGGAACAGGTATCTGGGTCGCCAATAACCTGGGTTCAGCACGACGACTGGCAAGGAATCGAGAGATCACTGCCTGCACTTGGTATAAAATCCAGCGTGAGGATCATTCAGTGCCGGGCGCTATCGAGACGACGGCGGATCCCGTGAAGTCGTTTCCGGGCGAAAATGAAACTTTGGGTCTCGAAGAACAGCGACATCCCTGTCAAGGAACAATTGGCAACGCAGCTCCTGCTAGCCATTCTCTCCGGCTATCCTGCCCCGGGATCCAGGCTGCCCAGCACTCGATCACTGAGCCTGCGGCTCCGCGTTCACTCCAATACCATCGGCGCGGTCTTCCGCGACCTCCAAAGGCGTGGCTGGCTGGAATACCGACGTGGAAGCGGGTTCTATGTCGCTGTGAGATCAGCAAAGCAAGGAGGCAATGAGCTCGTCCTGGATCAGATGATCTGCGAGTTTTTCGAGGTCGCGAGATCCAAGGGATTCAAGCTGCGCGATGTTCGCCAGGGCCTCGAGCGCTGGATAAGCATGCAGGCGCCCGACCATTTCCTGTTGATCGAGTCTGACCCTGAGCTGCGCTCGATTCTCGAGGCAGAGATGCAGGAGGCCACAGGTTTTCCGGTTTGTTCCTGTTCGCCTGAAGGGCTGTTCGACGCGGCAACTCTCGCCGGCGCACAGCCCGTTTTTCTGTTCAGCAAGGAAGGGGAAATCCGCCGTCTGCTGCCTCCGGGGACTGATTGTCTTCTCCTTCACGGCGGCTCGATCGAAAGGGCCATCGAGGCCAGGCTGCCCATTCCGCCTCAGTCTCTGATAGCGATCCTGTCCCGCTGGCCCGAGTTCTTACGGTGGTCGCAAGCCGTGCTGGTTGCGGCTGGGGCCAGTTCGGATGCACTGCTCACCGTGGACGCCAGGCGCAAGGACTGGAGGACGAGAATCCGAAATGCCACAGCAGTGATTACCGACACACTGCACGGCCCGCTGATTTCCGATGGGCCGAAGCTGTACGTTGTTCGGCTTCTTTCTGATGATTCGCGACGTGCAGTCAGTGCATTTGTGGATTACCTGGGTGTCGACAACATTGCCGGCCCTCGCAGCGGAACCGGCCCAACCCGCTGATCTCCTGCGCCGCTTCAGATGACCGGCAGGCGTGAAAACTCGTTGGCCTGCGATTTGGGTGGTCGGAGAAATAAACGGATGATGCGGGGAGATTGAAGGCGTGCTGAAGAAACTGTTTTTGCGGGAGGAATCATGGAATTGAGCCGAAGCTGTAAGCGATGCAACTGCGACATCGAGACCGGTCACAGGTCGACAGCGACAACACTGATCGGAAATGTTGTGCTCAAAACCAAATCCTATCTCGAATGGGATCGAGAGCGGGAGCGATTCACAAACAGCGCTGCGGCGAACGCCCGTCTGCGCTATGAGTATCGGCCGCCCTGGAAGTTTCCTACCTGATAAGTAACCTTCTGGGATGAGGTTTCCTTACAGCTGCGTGTGCGCAGTTTTACATCGTGGCATAGCAGCCTCTCGGGGAAGAAAGAGCGGCAGGATCTCGCTCGGAGATCGGGAACTGGGAGCCGAATGTCAAGTTGGGAGAGATAAGGCAATGAGCGATTCGCGAAGAAGAATGATTTGCGGCCTACTTGGCCTGGCGGGCATGTCCCGGAACCTTCCCAACGTGCATGCTCAACATCACGCATCCCGATTTGGCAGGAAGGCCATGGCGGGATCTTTCGCCCCCTACGGTGGGGTGGCCGAAAAGGTTCCCGGGATCAGCGGCCAGGGTGCCATGAAATTCAAAGTCCTGTACACGTCAGACCACCTTCCGGCCGAGGCACGGAGGGTGCTGACCAACGCGCATGGCGGCTTTGCCGTGGACCGCAGGTCCGGACACGAGGAAACTTACTTCGCGCTTCCCGGCGCGGGTATTCTTCAGATCAGCTCTGATCTAAAAACCGTAAACCTCATCGACACTCCCGATGAGATGAGGAAATTGAACCTGCACGACACCAACATCTGGTACGACAAGGATGGAATAGCCTATCTGGCATTTCCCGCGAATAATGAGGGCAAGATCTTCACCACCACCCTCGACGGAGAACTGGTCCACAGGCTCGATGCTCCCACTGCCGCCGACAAGTTCGAAGCGCCTCAGGTTCACGACTACTTTCTGAAGGGAGGCAGGTTCTCACCCACTGCAGTGGAATATCTGGAAGGCCTGTATTACGTGACCACGGGATATTGTGATCTTGATTACGTGCTCACCGCGCGCGTCACGTCCCGGCAACGCTTAGAAGCCTTCTGGAACGATCTGGCGTGGGGCGGAAAGGGCGATGGAATCGGCCAGTTTGGAACGGGGCATGGAATCACCAGGACTCCGGGAGATGCTAACCTGGATGTTGCGGACCGGCCGCATTCACGCATTGAGCGTTTCACGCAATATGGCCAGTTCCTTTCCATGAATTCCATGCCCTCGGGTTCGCTGCCCTGCGACATTAATTACCTGGATCACACGTACAGCGTGGTTCCTGCGCTGGAGGGTCCAGACAAGGAAAAGGGCGCTCCCATCTACGTCCTTGAAAACGAAAAACTAATCTCCACAATTATGATCAAAGAGGATTTGGGGCTTGCGAACTTTACGCACGTCCACAATGCCGCCATCCGGAAAATCGGGACCAAACTCTACATCATGGCACTGGCGTGGAATCCAGGCGATTTCGCCATTCTCGAACAGGTTTAGCAGGCGGACGATCCGGCGCTCGCCAGGCGGATAACGACGTTCCGGGCTCGCATCAAGGCGTGGAAGGCTGACCTCCCGAATTCCTTCACCGCTCTTGGAAAGGTGACGAACTGCATGCCGGCAGGTCGCGAGGATTTCGGCCCTGAGAGAGGTTTCAGTCGGCAGGCGGACTCCCGAGTTCGGGGTACAATTTTCGGATGCATTGGGGACATATTCCGTGGGTGAAGTCCGCCTCGGAGCGGTTGGAGATGTACTCCTCTATGCGGGTCCAACGGCCGCTATCGTCCCTGATTCTCTTGCAGTTCGCACAAATGGGCAGTAATCCACTCAGGAGCTTCACCTTAGACAGTGCTTCCTGAAGCTCACGAAGCAGCTCTTCCCGTTCCTGCTCGACCTTCTTCCGATCAATAGCATAGCGAATCGCCCGGAACACCATCCGCCGGTCGATTGTGCCCTTGACCAGGTAATCCTGTGCGCCATGGCGGATCGCCTCCTCCGCCAATCCCTCATCCTCCCGGCCGGTGAGGACAATGACGGGAACGGCAGACGCGACAGCCTGTACCCTCAAGAAAGTATCCAAGCCCTGCGAGTCGGGAAGCGAGAGATCCAGAAGGATGGCATCGAAGGACTGCTCGCGGATCAAACGCAGGCCCTCGGAAAGACTCGAGGAGGTGATCAGCGACGTGTCTACTTCCTGCAGTGCGCCGAACTCCTCCCGCAGCAGCAGGGCGTCCGCAGGATTGTCCTCGACGAACAACAGGCGCAGAGTCTCCCTGCCGCCGTTCATACGACACCCCTGGAAGGGGCCCGCGGTGCTAGACCTGAATAACCGCGGGACTGAACCGCATTTTGAACCGTAACCTTTTTATTATGACGCATCCGGCGCCCCGATGACAGCCTCGTGCCGCACCCTAAGGGCTGGCGCAAGAATAACTTCACATTTTGCTGCTGGCCCCCTGCGGGCCGCAGCCTGAAAGGGCGCGGCGGCGGGCGGGCATCTGCTTCGTTGCCGCTCCTCGACGATATACACCGATATCGCCTGCGTCGCGGCGC